>NZ_JAALDX010000313.1 GCF_014145095.1 Dietzia sp. SLG310A2-38A2
CGCCGGAGTGCGCGAGAAGCGCGGCGCGGGCGCCGGCCCCATGTCTCCGCCGACCTCGACGAAGGTCTCCCTCGCCGTCAGATGGGGATGGGACAGCGCCTCGGTGTAGGTCAGCACCGGGGTGGTGCAGGCGTCGGTGCCGTAGAAGAGCTCCGCCCACTCGTCGCGGGGCTTCTCGGCGAACTTCCCGGCGATGATCTCGCGCAGTTCATCCCAGCGGTCCATGTCGAACTGTCCGGGCATGCCTTCGCCGTCGATCCCCATCAGCCGCGCGAACTCCGCATAGAACTGCGGCTCGAGGCAGCCCACGGCCATGAACCTGCCGTCTGAACAGGTGTAGACGTCGTAGAACGGGAACCCGGTGTCGAGCATGTTGGTCCCGGCGACATCCGACCACTGGTCTCGGGCCCGCATCGCCCACTGGAACTGGCCCAGCACGGAGGCGCCGTCGGTCATGGCGGTGTCGATGACCTGGCCCTTGCCGGAGGTGGCGCGCTCGATGATCGCGGCGAGGATACCCTGGATGAGGAACATCGAGCCGCCGCCGAAGTCGCCGACCAGGTTGAGCGGCGGCACCGGGCGCTCGCCCTTGCGGGCGGTGGCGTTGAGATGCCCGGTGAGCGAGATGTAGTTGAGGTCGTGGCCGGCGGTGTGCGCGAGCGGGCCGTGCTGGCCCCAGCCGGTCATCCGGGCGTACACGAGCCGCGGGTTGGACTCGAGGCACTCATCGGGTCCGAGGCCCATTCGCTCGGTGACCCCGGGGCGGAAGCCCTCGACCAGAACGTCGGCCTGGGCGATCAGACCCCGCACCTGTGCCAACCCGTCCTCGCTCTTGAGGTTGGCCTCCACCACGGTCCGGCCCCGCCGGGTGATGTGCGCCCAGCCGTCAGCGGACTTGGCGAGTTCGCCGGGGCGCATGACGGTCACGACGTCGGCGCCCAGGTCGGCGAGCATCATGCAGGCGTGGGGGCCGGGGCCGATGCCGTTGAGTTCGACGACGCGGATGCCGGCCAGGGGGCCGGGGGAGGCAGTGGTCACAGGTGTGCCCTTTCGTGTGGCTTTGCACACACGTTATCGCCTGCCGGTCCGCGGGAGCGGGGGAGCACGCGATAGAGCCCGGCAGCGCAGGTCTACTAGCGTGGGCGCCATGACCGCAGCGCACGATCCCCTCGCCCCGCCAGTCGTCGACCGCTTCGGTACTCCGGGCACGCCGGACGCGACCCGCGTGATGCTGCTGGGCTCCGGCGAGCTGGGCAAGGAGGTCACGATCGCGCTGCAACGCCTGGGTGTCGAGGTGATCGCGGTGGACCGGTACGCCGGCGCACCCGCCCACCAGGTCGCCCACCGCAGCCACACGATCGACATGACCGACGCCGACGAGGTGCGCCGGGTGGTGGAGCTCGAGAAGCCGCAGGTGATCCTGCCGGAGATCGAGGCGATCGCCACCCCCGCGCTGGCGCAGATCGAGCAGGACGGCCTGGCCCGCGTCGTGCCCACGGCCCGGGCCGTGCAGCTGACCATGGATCGCGAGGGCATCCGGCGCCTGGCAGCCGAGGAACTGGGCCTGCCCACGAGCCGCTACGCGTTTGCCTCGTCGCACGAGGAGCTGCAGGAGGCGTGCGCCCAGATCGGGTTCCCGTGCCTGGTCAAGCCCACGATGTCGTCGTCGGGAAAGGGACAATCCTCCCTCCACGGCCCCGAGGACGTGGAGGCGGCGTGGACTTACGCCCAGTCCGGTGCGCGGGTGACGGGGGCGCGCGTGATCGTGGAGTCGTTCGTGGACTTCGAGTACGAGATCACCCTGCTCACTGTCCGCAGCGTGGACCCGGCCACCGGCACGATCCGCACCGACTTCTGCGAACCGATCGGTCACCGTCAGGAGCGCGGCGACTACGTCGAATCCTGGCAACCGCAGGCCATGACGCAGGACGCCTACGACTCGGCGCGCTCGGTGGCAGCGCGCGTGACCGGCGCGCTCGGCGGAGTCGGGGTGTTCGGGGTGGAGCTGTTCGTGCAGGGAGTGGACGTCTACTTCTCCGAGGTCAGCCCGCGGCCGCACGACACCGGCCTGGTGACGCTGCGCAGTCAGGTGCTCAGCGAGTTCGACATGCACGCGCGGGCCGTGTTGGGCCTGCCGGTGGTCACCACCATGTCGAGCCCGGGCGCGTCGGCGGTGATCTACGGCGGTGCCGGCATCGGGGGGGACGGCGAGAACGGCCCCGCGGGCGGGACGACCGAGGGGGTCGGGTTCGAGGGAGTGGCTCGCGCGCTAGCGGTGCCGGAGTCCGATCTGCGACTGTTCGGTAAGCCCTCGGCCAGCGAGTTCCGCCGCATGGGCGTGGCCGTGGCCACCGCGGAGGACGTGGAGACCGCGCGCGAGCGGGCCCGCGAGGCCGCCTCGCGTGTGACGGTGGTGACGTAGGACGTGCGCCACGCCGCCGCCGGGTCGGGAGGCTCCGCTGTATGACGACGACGAATTCGGTTGCCGAGGAGGCCCGCGCCCTGCCGAAGGAACCGACCAGCCCCTGGATCCTGATCCTGGTCGTGGCCACCGTTGTGGTCTGGCTGGCGGTGCTGGCCTGGCAGGTGGTGGTCTTGCCGGAGCGCGTTCCCATTCACTTCGGTTCGGGCGGCGAGCCTGACGGCTGGTCCAGCAAGGCCGGCGCTCTGGCGTTCTCGGCGCTGTTGCCCCTGCTGATGGTGCTGCCTCTCCCGCTGCTGACCACCCTCATCGTTCTCCGGGCGCCTGAGTTCATCAACGGACCCCACAAGGAGTGGTGGACGGCCACCGCGCCGAGGCTTCGCCGGTTCGAGCGGCTGCTGCGTGAGGATCTGTGGCTGATTACGGTGGTCACCCTGGCGCTGCTGGTGGCGATGCAGGTGGGGATCGTGCGTGCCGCCGAGACGCCGGGCCAGCGCATGCCGGAGGAGTTCCTGTTCGGCGGGTTGGCTGTGTTCGGCGCCGGGATCGTCGCGGTGATGGTGCGCATGTACGCCGGCAGCCGGTACGCAGAACAGACCGACCTGCTCTGAGCCCGGAGAGTGGGAACCTGACGTGCCGTCCGCGCCCGTTGATCCGGCGCCGGTGACGTGGTGGTGGCGGGCGCGGCCGACGAGTCGCTCGCCGGAGCCTACGCCCGGTTCGGCGTCATGCGCACGGCCGGCAGACGGTCCGCCGCGTCCTGGACTGAGCCTGTGGATGGTCGTCCAATCTATCCACCGACCCCTCTCGCGGGCCTGATCCGGCCCGGCCGCACCCCTAGCGTGAACTCCCGAGCGGCCCGGACTCCCGGGCCCGGAGGGGGCGGGGCTGATGGCGGGATCAGGCACGGGGTCGGGATCGGTCGCGGGTTCGGGATCGGTCGCG
>NZ_JAALDX010000314.1 GCF_014145095.1 Dietzia sp. SLG310A2-38A2
TGCGATCGCCTCTCGCAGGACGAGATCGGTCACCTCGGGGCGGTCGAGGTCCAACAGGGCGGTGGGGCCGTCGACGTCGACGACGTGGACGCCCGGGAGCCCCCGGACCCACCCGGCGTCCGTGCCGGCGACCAGACGATGCAGGACGCGCCCCCGTCGGCGGAGGTCGTCGACCGTCCCGCGGGCGACGACCCGCCCGCGCGCCAGGACGACGAGGTGGTCGCAGAGCCGTTCCACCAGGTCGAGTTGATGCGAGGAGAACAGCACGGGCACACCCTGGCTGGTGTACTCACGCAGCAGGTCGACCATGGAGTCGACGGCGACCGGGTCGAGACCCGAGAAGGGTTCGTCGAGGACGAGCAGTTCCGGCCCGCCGATGACCGCCGCGACGATCTGGACGCGCTGCTGGTTGCCCAGGGACAACGACTCGAGCTTGTCCGCCGTGCGGTCGCCGAGCCCGAAGCGCCCGAGCAGCTCCGTCGCGGAGCGGCGTGCCCCCTCCGGACTGCGCCCCTGGAGTCTGCCGAGGTAGACGAGCTGGTCGAGGATGGGCTGCTTCGGGTACAGCCCGCGTTCCTCCGGCATGTACCCGAAGGTGCGACGATCGGCCACGGTCACCTCCCGGCCCCTCCACGTGACCGTGCCCGCGGAGGGCTGCAGCACGCCCATGATCATCCGCATGGTGGTGGTCTTCCCGGCGCCGTTGCCGCCGACGAAGCCGGTCATCGCCCCTCGCGGGACCTCGAATCCGACATCGTCCACGGCGAGGGTCTCCCCGAAGCGTCGGGTGAGCCCGTCGAGTTCCAGCATTGTGTCCTCCCTGGTGTCCTGTACCGGGACCACGCTATGGCCGGTGGGTGGTCCGGCGGATCAGCCGGGAGGATGACATCTCCGGGGTGGGTCGGGGAGGTCTCCCCCTCAGGGGGGAGGCGGCCGGCGGATGACCGTCCGATCGTCGCGGGTCACTCGCCGGGCTGGACGAGGCCGGCCTCGTAGGCCAGGACGACCGCCTGGACGCGGTCCCGGAGGTGGAGTTTGGACAGGCACGCCGACACGTGGGTCTTGACCGTGGCCTCGCCCACGACCAGCGTGCGCGCGATCTCCGCGTTGGACAACCCGCGTGCGACCAGTCGTAGGACCTCGGTCTCCCGGGTGGTGAGCAGGTCCAGGGCCGGTGGACGTGCTCGTGCGGGTGCCCGGGACGGATCGTGACCGTCCGTCGGGGTGGGAACGGTCAGTCTCTCGATGACCCGGCGCGTGACCTCGGGCGCGAGCAACGCGTGGCCGTGGCCCACGGCCCGGACCCCGTCGACCAGGTCCTCCGGGTCGGAGTTCTTGAGCAGGAATCCGCTCGCCCCGGCCCGCAGTGCGTCGAACAGGTAGTCGTCGCGGTCGAAGGTGGTGAGGATCAGGACCTTGGCCAGGGCCCCGGCTGTGATGAGTCGCGTCGCCTCGATGCCGTCGGTGCCCGGCATCTGCACGTCCATCAACACCACGTCGGGTCGCAGCCGCCGGCACATCTCGACCGCCTCCGCGCCGTCGGCGGCGTCGCCGATCACCTCGAGGTCCGGTTCCACGCCGAGCATCATCGAGAAACCGGAGCGCATGAGTGCCTGATCGTCCACCACGAGGACCCGCAGGACCGCGGTGGGGTCCTCGCTCTCGGCGGTATCGCGTCCCGCCCGGGCGTCGCTCATCCCCGGTCGGCGTCCGCGTCGGGGCGGTACGGCAGGCGCACCCGTACCCGGTATCCGCCGGTCACCCGAGGCCCGATCTCGCATTCCCCGCCGTGCGAGCGCACCCGTTCGCGCATGCCCAACAGTCCCAGACCGCTCCCCGAGGTCCCCACCCGGGGGCGCCCGGCGTCCAGGACCTCCACCTCCGCGTACGGGCTCCCGCCCGGGTTCTCACCGGTGCGCAGGACCACCCCCGCGCGGTCGGCGGTGGAGTGTCGCCGGACGTTGGCCAGTGCCTCCTGCGCGGTCCGGTACAGGGACAGACCGACGATCGGCGGGACCTCCTCGAGCGGGTGGCCGGTGCCGGTGACCACCGAGACGCTGGTGGAGAAGTCGGCGGGTCGTGGGAGGCGGCCAGTCGCTCGATGTCCGTGGCCCCGTGTCCCGCGGAGCGGGAGGGATCGGGGGAGGAGGTCGGGTCGTCGGCGGAGGCGCCCGCGGCGGCTGCGGCGCCGG
>NZ_JAALDX010000315.1 GCF_014145095.1 Dietzia sp. SLG310A2-38A2
CGAGGAGTCCCCGGGCGCCGCGGTGAGCAGGGCCAGCGCCTCCGGGGTGGGATGCGAGCGCCCCGAGCGCCGGAGAGCGGTGACGAGCCCGGGGAGCAGCGCGGTGGGCCCCGGGGCGGGGGAGACCCCGTCCAGCATCCGCACGGGCTCGCCCGAGATCTCGACCAGGTGTGACCCGGCCAGACCCGAGACGTACCCGGTGAGTTCGTCGAAGGGTTGGTCGCCCCAGGCGGTGCGCAGGAGGAACAGCGGCAGCGGCCACGCGGGGGACAGCGCGGCGCTCCGGGTGAGGGGTCGTGACATGACGATCAATCCTACCGGTCGGTGCGCCGCCGGCCCCCCACGCGCGGATCCGGCTACCGTGTCGGCCCATGGCAGACATGTACGGATCCGACATCCTGTCCGGAACGGCGCGACGCCGCCGACCGGAGATCCCCGTCGTCGTCGCCGAGAGCGATCTGGTGGTCGAGCACGCAGACTCCGCCTTCTGCGGTGCCGTGGTGGGATTCACCCGCACCCCCGACGGCGACTTCGTCAAACTCGAGGACCGGCGCGGCCTGGTCCGCCTCTTCGCCATGACCCCCTCGGCCTTCCTCATCGACGGCTCACCGGTGACGCTGCGCAGGCCCGGGCCGATCGTGACGGACGGCCCGAAGGTCACCGCGTCCGGGTCCCGGAAGGTCGAGGGCCTTCGTGCCAGGACCGCGCGCGCGGGCCGTATCTGGGTCGAGGGCATCCACGACGCAGCTCTCGTCGAGAAGATCTGGGGCCACGATCTGCGGGTCGAGGGGATCGTCGTGGAACCACTTCACGGGATCGACGACCTGCCCGCGCTGGTGGCGGAGTTCGGGCCGACGCCGCAGGCGCGCCTGGGCGTGTTGGTCGACCACCTGGTCACGGGCAGTAAGGAGTCACGCATCGTCGCCGGGCTCGGTGGCGACGTGCTGGTGACCGGGCATCCCTACGTGGACATCTGGCAGGCGGTCAAACCCGCGGCGGTCGGCATTCACGAGTGGCCCGTGGTCCCGCGGGGCGAGGACTGGAAGACCGGCATCTGCGACCGGCTCGGGTGGGGTGAGCCGGCCGACGGCTTCCGGCGGGTCCTGGGCGCGGTGAGCACGTATCGGGACGTGGAGCCGGCCCTGCTGGGTGCGGTCGAACGGTTGGTGGACTTCGTCACCGAGCCCGTCTGATCCACCGCGGGGGAGCAGGTCACCCGCGCGTGCCGACCTCGTCGTCGTCCTCGCCCCGGACGGGCAGGCGGGCGTCCAGGATCATGCCGACCAGTCCCACCGCAGCGAACGCGCCCGTCGCCCACAGGGCGGCGGTCCCGTCACCCTCGGTGAGCGAGTGCCCCAACAGGATCGCCGCGATGGTCCCCGGGGTACTGCCGATCACCGTCGCGGGCAGGAACTGGCGGAACGGGATCGACGTGAGGGCCGCCGCGTAGTTGACCACCGAGAACGGCGCGGCGGGGACCAGTCTCAGGCTCCCGACGGAGAGCCATCCGCGCCGTCGGAGACGGGCGTCCACTGCCGTGATGCGGGGGTCCGCGCGTAGTGCTGCGGTGCGACGGTGGCCCAGTCGACGGACTCCGACGAACGCGAGGGTGGCGGCTACTCCCGATGCCACCAGGGACCACGGGATCGCCACGGCAGGGGTGAAGAGCACAGCGGCCGAATAGGTGAAGGTCGACCGGGGGACCGGCGCCACGGTGACGATCGCGTAGGCCGAGAAGAACGCGGCCGGGAACCACGGTCCCAGCTGATCCGCCCACCCGCGCATCTGTTCCAGACCAGGGGTCGGGACGACGGTGGCCAGCAGCACCAGGGCCAGGACGACCGCCACCCACCAGATCACCCGTCCTCGCACGAATCGACTCTAGTCCCCGGGCTCCCGGCCCCCTCCCACCGGTGACCCCGCACACATGGTCACGTTCCGGCAGGCGGAGGGGCTGCACTAGAGTCCCTGGTGACCCCCTTCACTCCACAAGAGAACGAGGTACCGGTGTCCAGTCCGACCACAGGTCCCGACCTTCACTCCTGGTACGCCTCTGTGGGAGCCGTCCTCGCGAAGGCCGCCCGCAAGGATCCCGCCGAGATGCCGGAGGACGCCTGGCGCGCCCTCGTGGCCACCACCCGCGACGGGATCGAGGTCAACCCCCTCTACACGCGGGCCGACGAGACGCCCGAGCGCCCGGCACCGGGCTCGTTCCCGTTCGTGCGGGGCGGGGACCGGTCGGGGCTGCCGGAGAACGGCTGGCACGTCAGTGCCAGGGTCGACGCCCAGGGCGACCCGAGTGAAGTCAACACCGCCGTCCTGGATCTCCTCGGCCAGGGGGCATCCGCCCTCTGGTTACGGGTGCCGGCCACCGACGTGGCCGCCGTCCTCAAGGACGTCTACCTGGACCTCGCCCCGGTGACCTTCGACGCCGGGTCCGACCTCGCCGAGGTCACCGAGGCGTTCCTGGAGCTGCTCGACCAACGCAGGGCGGCCGGCGACGGGGTGACCGACCGGTCCGCGGTGATCGCCGACCTGGGCGCCACCCCCGTCACCTCCGCGTACGCCGCGTCGGAGTCGATCGCCCTCGATGCGGCGGTCGGCCTCGCCACGCGCGCCGCCGAGCGGGACGAGACCGTCCGGACCTTCGTCGCCGACGGCACCGTCTTCCACGCCGACGGCGCCGGGGACGCCCAGGAACTCGCCTATGCAGTGGCCGCGGGACTGGAGTACGTGCGGGCGCTGATGTCAGCCGGGCTTGCCGTAGAGGTCGCCCTGCGCCAGATCTCGTTCAGACTGTCGGCGACCGACGACCAGTTCGGCTCGATCGCCAAGTTCCGTGCCGGGCGCCTGATGTGGGCCCGCGTCGCCGAGCTCCTGGGCGCACCCGAGGCCGGCGATGCGCCACAACACGCCGTCACCTCCTCGGCGATGATGTCGCGGCGTGACCCGTGGGTGAACATGCTGCGCACCACTCTCGCCTCGTTCGGCGCCGGGGTCGGCGGTGCCACCTCCGTGACCGTCCTGCCGTTCGACGCCTCCCTGCCCGGGGGCCTGGAGAGCACCTCGCCGGCCTTCGCCGAGCGCATCGCCCGCAACACCCAGCTACTGCTACTCGAGGAGTCGCACCTGGGCCATGTGGTCGACCCGGCCGGTGGGTCCTGGTACGTCGAGTCTCTCACCGACTCGCTCGCCGAGGCCGCCTGGTCCGCCTTCCAGACCATCGAGGCCGAGGGCGGGCTCGCCGCCGGGATCGCCTCGGGGAGCGTCACCGACGCGATCGCCCGGGTCCGCGAGGCCCGGGATGCCGACATCGCGCACCGCACGGCGCCCGTCACCGGTGTCTCCGAGTTCCCGAACCTCGCCGAGCCGCCGCTCGACACCTCGCG
>NZ_JAALDX010000316.1 GCF_014145095.1 Dietzia sp. SLG310A2-38A2
CCGGCTGGTCCCCGCCGGCGTCGACCGGGCCGGCCAGCCCACGCGGGCCCGGTTGGTCCTGTTCCGCAGGCCGCTCACCCGCCGGGCACCCGGCGGGGACGACCTCCGTGACCTGGTCTATTCGGTCCTGGTGGAACTGGTCTCGCAGCACCTGGAGATCTCACCGGACGAGGTCGAGGCCGGCCCCAACGACAACTGACCACCCCGCAGGGTGGTCAGACAGGGTGGTCAGGCAGTGGCCAGGAAGGTGCCGTCCAGAGCCCCGGACCCACCGGGCCCGGGCGCGTTCACATCACGGCTTCGCGCTTGATCCGTCGACGCTCGCGCTCCGACAGTCCTCCCCAGATACCGAAGCGCTCGTCGTTGGCCAGTGCGTACTCGAGGCACTCCGCCTTGACCTCGCATCCCGTGCAGATCTTCTTGGCCTCGCGGGTCGAGCCGCCCTTCTCCGGGAAGAACGCCTCGGGATCGGTCTGGGAACAGAGCGCCCGGTCCTGCCAGCTCTCCTCCTCGTCCTCCACGAAGAGCGCACCGGTGCCGAAGTCGACCAGGGTCAGTTCGGGTCCCGCTGCGGTGCGTGACTGTCGATCCACGGTCATCCCCTCGTGTTACGTTGCTCGTCGCTCGTGCGTCTGCCCGGCCCGGCGTGCCGCTCAGATACGAATGACACACCTGTGATTACACACATGCGAGTCGCCAAGGTCAAGCGAAATCGGGGATACCTAGCATTTCCGTGCGCCGGCCCCGCCAGTGACACGCCGCGGATTGTGTGGCGTGGGACACCATCTGACGTCGGGGGGATCGGAACACCCGGCCACGCGGGCCACGCCGCCACACCGTCACTACTCTGGGTCGACGTGAGGATCTGTGTATTGGCCGGTGGCGTCGGTGGCGCCCGTTTCCTGCTCGGCGCACGTCGACTTCTCGGACTGGATCCCGCGTCCGGGGGTGCGGGCGCCCCGCTCCCCGACGGGGGTCCCGTCCACGGCCTCGACGCGGTGGTCAACGTCGGGGACGACGCGTGGATGCACGGCGTCCGGATCTGTCCCGACCTCGACACCTGCATGTACACCCTCGGCGGGGGCATCGACCCCGAACGCGGATGGGGTCATGCGGGCGAGACGTGGAACTGCCGCGACGAACTCGCCGCCTACGGCGTCCAGCCCGACTGGTTCGGGCTCGGGGACAAGGATCTGGCCACGCACCTGGTCCGCACCCAGATGTTGGGCGCCGGTTACCGGTTGACCGACGTCACCGAGGCCCTGTCCACCCGATGGACCCCCGGCGTCCGCCTGCTGCCGGTGACCGACGACCGCTGCGAGACGCACGTCGTGGTGCCCGGTGGCCCCGATGGTGCGCAGGGGGGCGGTGAGCGGGCGATCCACTTCCAGGAATGGTGGGTCCGCCACCGGGCCACGCTGCCGGCCTCCGCATTCGTGCAGATCGGCGCCGACGCGGCCCGGCCCACCCCGGAGACGCTCGAGGCCATCGAGTCGGCCGATCTCGTCGTCGTCGCCCCCTCCAACCCCGTGGTCTCCGTCGGCGCGATCCTCGCCGTCCCCGGGATCCGCGCCGCGCTGCGGTCCACCTCCGCGCCCGTCGTGGGGGTG
>NZ_JAALDX010000317.1:0-3767 GCF_014145095.1 Dietzia sp. SLG310A2-38A2
GGGCGAGCGGCGCCGGGACGTGGGGTGCGGCGATCCGGGTCAGCGCCGCCGTGCCACGCCGGATCGCCCTGGCCGCCGCGAGGATGACCGCCGCGAGGACCAGTGCCACCACGAGGACCAGCAGGTAGTTGGCGCGGTCGATACGGTCGACGCCGGCCAGGTCGCGGGTGATCTGCTGCCACCAGGACCCCAGGACCAGGAACGTCGGGACGGTCACCGCGGCCGCGACGGCCAGGGACCACCACCCGGTCCTGCGCAGGCGCGCGGAATGATCCGGGGAGATCCCGCAGGAGCGGACCGCCCACGCGATCAGGCAGCCCAGGCCGTATCCGGTCGCGATGCTGATCCCGGTCGCCACCGCCTGCAGGTGCCACACCCGCGGCAACAGGGAGGGCGTCATGGACCAGACGAAGAACAGCAGCGCCACGGCCAGACCGACCGGGTGCAGGGAACGGGCGAGGCCGCGGATCTTCTCCGCCGACGGTGTGGTGGTCAAGGCCGGTCCAGGGGTGAGGAGTCCGTGGCGGGGTGCCAGGCGCGTGCGCGGAGTCTATCCCCGCGCACACGCCCGGCAGCTCAGCTCTCCAGGTCCCGGCAGCTCAGCTCTCCAGGTGGAGCCCCAGTTCGCGCGCCGCGAGCGCGGCGTACTTGGACGTCTGCTCGAATGCCGACTCCAGGGGGTTCGCGTCGGTGACGTCGGCGATCTCGTTCCACCGCTCTGCCACGACCTCGGGGGTGCGGGCGTTGTCCGGGAGGTAGACCCCGCGGCTCTCGACCATCTGGGAGACGGCGAACACGCCGGCGCCGGCACCGAGGATGGTCTTGGTGGGGGCGTCCTCGCTGACCATGAACAGAGCGCCGGGAGCGATGGTCTCCGGGCCCATGATGTCCAGTACCCGCTGCGGGAGCAGGTCCTCGGTCATGCGGGTGGCGGCCGTGGGGGCGATGGAGTTGACCTTGATGTTCTTCTTGGCGCCCTCGATGGCCAGCACGTTCATCAGGCCGACCAGGCCGGACTTGGCGGCGGCGTAGTTGGCCTGGCCGAAGTTGCCGTAGATGCCCGAGGACGAGGTGGTCATGAGGATGCGGCCGTATCCGGCCTCGGCCATGTGGGGCCAGACGGCCTTGGTGCAGTTGACCGAGCCCATGAGGTGGACCTCGAGGACCTTGCGGAAGTCGTCGGTGTCCATCTTGGCGAACGACTTGTCGCGCAGGATGCCGGCGTTGTTCATGAGGATGTCGATGCGCCCCCACTTGTCGATCACCGAGGAGACCAGTGCGTCGACGGCGGCCTCGTCGGTGATGTCGTTGCCGTCGACCATGGCCTCGCCACCGGTGGCGACGATCTCGTCGACGACGCGCTGGGCCGGGGAGGAGGTGCCACCCTCACCGTGGACGTCGCCGCCGAGGTCATTGACGACGACCTTGGCGCCGCGCTCGGCCAGGGCGAGGGCGTAGGCGCGGCCGAGACCGCCGCCGGCGCCGGTGATGATCGCGACGCGGTCGGTGAAATCGATGGGATTGACCATGGGTGACTCCTGGTGTTGAGAGGGGGTCGGTTCAGATGGTGGGTGGCTGTGCTGTGCAGGCGCTCTGCGGCGTCGGACCCGGCGGTCCGGATGATGCTGCGATCCGGATCGCACCGGCTCCCGGACACACCGCGTCGGCTCCGGTCAGCCCATGTCGCCGCGGACGTACGACTCGTAGGCCGGGAGATCGAGGAATCCGTGACCGGACAGGCCGATCACGATGGAGGGGCCCGTGCCCGCCTCACCGGTGTGCCGGCGGGCCTCGTCGAACGCGCCGGCGAGAGCGTGGGTGGACTCGGGCGCGGGCACGATGCCCTCGGCCTTGGCGAACTCCACACCGGCCGCGAAGGCGACGTTCTGCTCCACCGCGATCGAGTCGAGCAGTCCGAGGTGCTTGACGTGACTAACCAGGGGTGCCATCCCGTGGTATCGGAGGCCGCCCGAGTGGATGGGGTCCGGAACGAAGTCCTGGCCCAGGGTGTACATCTTCATCAGCGGGGTCAGCCCCGCCACGTCACCGTGGTCGTAACGGAACTCGCCCTCGGTCATGGACGGGCAGGCGGTCGGCTCGACGGCCACGATCGTCGTCTGCGCCCCGGTCAGGTTCTCGCGGATGAACGGGAACGCCAGACCGGCGAGGTTCGAACCGCCCCCGGCGCACCCGAAGACGAAGTCGGGCGCGGACTCCCCGAACATCTCGAGTTGCTTGAGGGCCTCCTCGCCGATGATCGTCTGGTGCAGGCACACGTGGTTGAGGACGGAACCCAGGGAGTAGCGGGCCTCGGGATCGCCCGCCGCCACCTCGACCGCCTCCGACACCGCCATGCCCAGCGAACCGGGGGTGTGGGGGTCCTTGGCGAGGAAGGACCGGCCCGCCTCGGTCAGGTCGGAGGGACTCGGGTGGACCGACGCACCGAAGGTCTCCATGAGCATCCGGCGGTATGGCTTGGACTCGAAGGACGCCTTGACCTGCCAGACCTCCACCTCGATGCCGAAGGCCTGACCGGCGAACGCCAGCGAGGCGCCCCACTGTCCGGCGCCGGTCTCGGTGGTGAGCTTGGTGATGCCCTCCGCGGCGTTGTAGTACGCCTGTGCCACGGCCGTGTTGGGCTTGTGCGAACCGACCGGGCTGGTGCCCTCGTACTTGTAGAAGATCCTCGCCGAGGTGCCGAGAGCCTTCTCCAACCGACGGGCCCGGATGAGGGGCGAGGGCCGCCACAGCCGGTAGATCTCGCGCACCTCCTCCGGGATCTCGACGTACCGCTCGCCGGTGACCTCCTGCTCGATGAGCGCCATGGGGAACAGCGGCGCGAGGTCCTCCGGGCCGAGCGGCTCCTTGGTGCCGGGGTGCAGGTGCGGCGCCATCGGCTCGGGCAGGTCGGCCTGGATGTTGTACCAGTGGGTCGGCATCTCGCTCTCGGGGAGCAGTGCCTTGACCAGAGGTGCCGCGACCAGCGAGCCGGATGCAACGTCAGACGTCATGTGGTGTCCTCGAAAGATGTCGGGAGGGGTGAGCCACACCTCATCCTAGGAGGTCGCGCCGCATGGGGAGGTGCGGGATCCGTTCATCCAGGTAGTCCGGGCCGCAGCGGAGGAATCCGAACTGCTCGTACCAGCCCTCGAGATGGGACTGGGCACCGATCTCGACGGGCCTCTCGCCGCAGATCTCGAGGCCGCGCCGGATCAGTCGACCGGCGATCCCCCGCCCTCGCCACCCGGGCGCCGTGCACACCCGTCCGAGATGCATGACTCCGCCGTGGACCCCCGAGCCGAACGCGCGCAGGGTGGCCACCAACTCGTCCGGACCGGACTCCGGGGCCGGAGCCCAGGCCAACAGGTGCGTGGTGTCGGGGTGGGCGTCGACCTCGTCGATCTCCGCGTACGGGCAGTCCTGTTCCGCGACGAAGACGTCCACGCGCAGCTTGTACAGCGCGTGGACGTCCAGCGGGCCCAGCCCGGCCAGCGGAGAGGCGACGACTCTCCACGGAGAGTCGTGCTCACTCATCGTCTGCAGGTCAGGGCTTGTCGGCCGGGGTACCACCGGCCGGATCGTCGTCCGAGGGCTGAGGCGCGGAGCCGGCGGCCGCGCCCGGTGCGGCGCTGCCGGCGGCGGGAGAGGTGCCGTTCGACTGGTCCGCGGGTCCCTCGGGATCGGGGGACTCGATGGTGAGGTCCTCACCGGTCTCGGACTCACCGGTGGTGGTCGAACCGGAGGTCGTGTCGGAGGGCGACGCCGAA
>NZ_JAALDX010000317.1:3931-5659 GCF_014145095.1 Dietzia sp. SLG310A2-38A2
GCGATGGCCGCGCTGCCGGCGAGTCCGACGATCCACAGGGGGGCCAGGCGGCGCCGCGCCTTGGGCTTCTCCTGGGGCGCGGTGAGGACAGAGGTCTGCTCCCGCAGGGCCTCGGCGTGCTGCTTGGCGTCTGCGGCCAGATTGCCCAGGATCTCCGCCTGCTCCGCACGACGATCGCGCAGCACCTGGATACCGCGGCTCGCGCCGAAGAGGGCCAGGCCCGCGGGCCCACGGGTGGCGGCCACGGCGGCCTCGCCCAGGAAGCGGGGGTCCTTGAGGTCGAATGCCTTGCGGGCGGCGGTGCCGGCCTTCTCCAGGTCCTTCTCGGCGGACTTGATGGCCTTACGCTCGGCGGCGCGATCGCTTCGTGTGCTCATGGGTAGATGGTGGCACAGCCCTCGGACACCGACCACCACCTCGCCGACATCCACCGGGACCGCGTGGCAGGATGGTCGTCGTGAGCATCGCAACGCAGAAGGCAACCATCCACACGAACAAGGGCGACATCGTCGTCGATCTGTTCGGCAACCACGCCCCGGAGACGGTCGCGAACTTCGTCGGGCTGGCCGACGGGTCGAAGGACTACTCCCAGGCCAACGCCAAGGGCGAGAAGACCGGCCCGTTCTACGACGGTTCGATCTTCCACCGCGTCATCTCCGGGTTCATGATCCAGGGCGGCGACCCCACGGGAACCGGTCGCGGCGGCCCGGGCTACCAGTTCAAGGACGAGTTCCACCCGGAGCTCCAGTTCACCGAGCCCTACCTGCTGGCCATGGCCAACGCCGGCCCGGGAACCAACGGTTCGCAGTTCTTCGTCACCGTGGGCCCCACGCCGCACCTGAACAACCGGCACACCATCTTCGGGAAGGTCGCCGACGCGGACTCGCAGAAGGTCATCGACGCCATCGCCACCACCAAGACCGGCGCCATGGACCGCCCGGTCGAGGACATCGTGATCGAGTCCATCGAGATCTCCTGACACCTGATCCCGAGGGCCGTGGCGACACGGCCCGCCCAGCGGCGCGGGCACCGGAACACCGGTCCCGCGCCGCCGGTCTATCCATGACGATCCAGGAACGGTGACACCCCACCAGGCCATGACCACCCAGACGCACAGCGGCGGCGCCGTCTCCCGCTTCTTCCGACTCCGGCCGGTGACCGCGTGGCTCATCACCGCCAACCTCGCGGTCTACGCCGCCACGGTCGCCCAGTCGCGGAGCATGCTCGGCAACCACACCTCGGCACTGTTCGAGGCCACGGCGCTCTTTCCGCCGCTGGTGGCGGTGCGGGATGAGTGGTGGCGCCTGATGACCTCGGCCTTCCAGCACTTCGGGCCGATGCACCTGTTGCTCAACATGTACATGCTGTGGATCCTCGGCCTGGGCATCGAGCGCAGCATCGGTCACGCGCGCTTCTTCGCGCTGTACCTGGTCTCCGCCTTCGGTGGTTCCGTCGCCGTGATGTTCTACGGCCAGAACGCGCTCACGGCCGGGGCGTCCGGTGCCATCTTCGGCCTTATGGGTGCCTACGCGATCGTCGCGATGTCGATGCGCCTGGACGTCAAGGGGATCGGGATTCTGCTGGTGCTGAACATCGGTGTGAGCTTCCTGGTCCCCGGCATCTCACTCGCCGCCCACCTCGGCGGCCTGCTGGTGGGCGCGCTCGGCGCGCTCGCCCTGGTGGTGCTGCCCCGTCGGTTGCCGGGACGGGTGGGCCGCGGCGGGCGGG
>NZ_JAALDX010000318.1 GCF_014145095.1 Dietzia sp. SLG310A2-38A2
TGCTGAGCTCGGTGTCGTCGGTGATCCGCGGGATCTCGCCGGTGAGCTCTGAGACGCTCACGCCGCTGCCGCCCTCGTCGGCCCGCCGGTGCCGGCGCTCCTTAGGTGCGGCCGCGTCCGACTGCTCGGCGCCCATGCGCTTGAGCAGCTCCGCCACGGTGATCTGCTGACCGTCCTGATCTTCGGCCATCTCAGCTCCCCTTTCCGTCGCCGCCCGCGTCCCGGTCGAGACGCTGCAGAATGAGCCCTTCCCGCAGGGCCCACGGGCAGATTTTCACACTTTCCAACCCCAGAGCCCTCATCGACGCCTCCGCCACCAGCGCTCCCGCGACCACCTGATGCGACCGGTCAGAGCTGATGCCCTCCAACTCTGCCCTGTCGGCGGCCGTCATGCGAGAGATAAAGGCGATCACCTGCCGCAGACCCGACGCGGTGAGGATCCGCTCGACCCGGGGCCCCTCCGACGACGGCGCCGCACCGGTGAGCCGCGCCAGCGTGCGGAACGTCTTGGAGGTGGCGCAGGCCAGGTCGGGGGTGCCGGCCGCCCGCAGGTCCCTGGCGGGGCCCTCAAGCTCGGCGTCGATGAAGTCACGCAGTTGGTTGATGCGCTTGCGTTCCGGCGGGTCGGTCTTGAACCAGTCGTGCGTCAGCCGGCCGGCGCCCAGGGGCAGGCTGAAGGCGTGCTCGGGCAGCTCGTCCTCGCCGCTCGTGAGCTCGAGCGAGCCACCACCGATGTCGAGGTTGACGATCCGACCGGCGCTCCAGCCGAACCAGCGGCGGGCGGCCAGGAAGGTCATGCGGGCCTCGTCCTCGCCGGAGAGCACGCGCAACTCGATGCCGGTCTCCTTCTCGACCTTCTCGAGCACCGCGTCCGAATTGGCGGCGTCGCGCACAGCCGAGGTCGCCAACGCCATGACCTCGCGGCACTTGGTGGCCTTGGCCAGATCGGCGGCCTCGTTGACCGCGTCGATCAGCCGGGCGATGCCGGTCTTCGAGATGTTGTTGTCCTCATCGAGGTACTCGATCAGTCGCAACCGGGTCTTGGAGTCGTTCATGGGCGTGGGGTGCCCGCCGCGATGGGCGTCGACCACCACGAAATGGACCGTGTTGCTCCCGACGTCCAGGACACCTAATCTCACACGCCCACCCTAAACGGTCTACGGTCGCAGGTTGTGACCGCCACCGAACGCACCAGCACCCCGGGCGCGCCCGCCCCGGAAGTCCCCCTCGACTTCCCCCGCGAGTGGTACACGTTCCCGGACCCCGCGAACGACGAGCACCTGATCTCCGCGGACATGACCTGGCTGCTGTCCTCGTGGACCTGCGTGTTCGGCACCCCGGCCTGCCACGGCATCGAGGCCGACCAGCCAGACTCCGGCTGTTGCACGCACGGGGCGTTTCTTTGTGACGACGATGACCGCGCGCGCCTGACCGTGAACGTCGCGCTCCTGGGTCCCGACGACTGGCAGCACCGTGAGGCCGCGATGGAGGCCGCGGAGGCCGAGGGCGGCAATCTCGAGCCGTGGCTGGAGGAGGACGAACTCACCGGGGACGACGGCGAGCCCGAGCCCGCTCTGCGGACGCGCCGCCACGGCGGGCGATGCGTGTTCTTCAACGACGTCGGCTTCCCGGCCGGTTCGGGCTGCGCCCTGCACCACATGGCGGCGCGCTCGGGCCGCACCCTGCCCGAGTCCAAGCCGGACGTGTGCTGGCAACTGCCCATCCGCCGCACGCAGGAGTGGGAGACGCGCGCCGACGAGGTGGAGGTCCTCCACACCCGTATCGGCGAGTACGACCGCCGCGGCTGGGGCCCGGGCGGGATGGACCTCGACTGGTACTGCACCGGCTCCCCCGAGGCGCACGTCGGGGCCGACCCGGTGTTCGTCTCACTGCGGGACGAGCTGGCCGAGTTGCTGGGGGCCGACTGCTACGAGGTGCTGGCCGCGGCGTGCCGGCGCCGCCGCCAGCTGGGAATCGTCGCCGTGCACCCCGCGACGGAGCGGGCCGAGGCCGCGCGGGGTGGTCAGCCCTCGAACTTGTAGCCCAGGCCGCGGACCGTCACCAGGTGGACCGGCTTGCCCGGGTCCTGCTCGATCTTCGAGCGCAGCCGCTTGACGTGCACGTCCAGCGTCTTGGTGTCGCCCACGTAGTCCGACCCCCAGACCCGGTCGATCAGCTGACCGCGGGTGAGCACCCGGCCGGAGTTGCGCAGCAGGTACTCGAGCAGGTCGAACTCCTTGAGCGGGAGGGTCACCACCGACCCGCGGACGGTCACCGTGTGCCGCTCGATGTCCAGGCGCACCGGGCCCGACTCCAGCACACCGATGTCGTCCGGCTGGTCCCCCTCCGTGTCGGCGCCGCGCCTCAGGACGGCCCGGATGCGGGCGATGAGTTCCCGGGCCGAGTAGGGCTTGGTCACGTAGTCGTCGGCCCCCAGCTCCAGCCCGACCACCTTGTCGATCTCGCTGTCCCGCGCGGTCACCATGATGACCGGGACGCCCGAGGTCACCCGCAGTCGCTTGCACACGTCGGTTCCGGACATGCCCGGGAGCATGAGGTCCAGCAACACGATGTCCGCGCCCTCCGCGTCGAAGCTCTCCAGCGCGGTCGGGCCGTCGCCGGCGATGGTGACCTCGAAGCCCTCCTTGCGCAGGAGGAATGCCAGCGGATCCGCCAGCGAAGCCTCGTCCTCTACGATCAGCACCCTGGTCACGGCACCTGGTCCTCTCCTTGTTGGTCGTGCTCGGCAGGGGGCGGGGCCCCCTCGCCACCCGGCTCCACGTGGGCCGGGAGTTCGAGTGTGAATGTGGACCCGGTCCCGGGTCGGCTCCAGATGCTGACGCCGCCGTTGTGGTTCTGGGCGACGTGCTTGACGATCGCCAACCCCAGCCCGGTCCCGCCGGTGGCCCGGGACCGGGCCTTGTCCACGCGGAAGAACCGCTCGAAGACGCGGGTCTGGTGCTCGGGCGCGATGCCGATCCCCCGGTCGGTGACCCGCAGCATCACGGTGTCCCCGTCGAGCGCCCGGGTGATCGAGACCGGGGTGCGCTCCGGCGAGTAGTTGACGGCGTTGGAGATGAGGTTGGTCAACGCGGTGACCAGCAGGGTCCAGTCGCCCGAGATCTCGAGCCCGGAGGGCGGGTCGGTGATCAGCTCGATCCCGGCCGCCTCGGCCGCGGACGCCGACCTGCGCATGGCCTCGTCCACCACGGCGTCCACGTCCACCGGCTCGGGATCGCGGATCCGCTCGGCGCCCTGGAGCCGGGACAGCTCGATGAGCTCGGAGACCATCTTGCCCAGTCTGTGCGCCTCGCTCACCACGCGGCCGCCGAAGTACTCGACCGACTCCGGGTCGTCCTTGGACTCCAGCAACGCCTCGGCCAACACGGCCATGGCCCCCACCGGTGTCTTGAGCTCGTGGGAGACGTTGGCCACGAAGTCGCGGCGGGCGGCCTCCATGCGCCGCTGCTCGGAGTCGTCGTCGGCGAACACCACCGCGAACTGACCGAGATGACCGCCGAGGATCTCGCTGCGGCCGCTCACCGAGGGGATGCGGCGACGGCCCGTGATGACCTTGGCGGGCAGGTCGAACGCCGAGGGTTCGCCGCCCGCGAAGGTGATCTCGGCGGCGCGCCACACCGGGTCCACCAGGAGCCGGTCGTCCACGATCCCCAGCTCCGCGGCGCGACGGTTGTAGAGCACCACGTCCTGGTGTCGGTCCACCACGGCGAGCGCGTACGGAGCCTGGTGGTACACCGCCCGCAGGACCTCCAACCGGCTCGGCCCCTGCTGCTCGGCGAGCCGGAGCTCACGTCGGGCGTTGAGCCGGGGGACGACGAACCCGCCGACGACAAAGCCGACCACTGCGGCGATGATCGCGAGGGCGATCCCGAGACTGACCTGCACGAGGCAGATACTACGGTGCGGCGGATCGGCATCCACAACGGCGAACCCCCGTCCATCTGCGGGAAGACCGCAGGTGGACGGGGGTTCGCCGCGTGTTCACCGGACCGACACCTACTTCTGGGCGCCCTGGCTGGCGACGGCGGCGGCTCCGGCGGCCGCGGCCTCCGGGTCGAGGTAGGTGCCCCCCGGGTTGGAGACCAGACCGGAGTCGTCGAAGCGGTAGACCAGCGGGATTCCGGTGGGGATGTTCAGGCCCGCGATGTCCTCGTCGGAGATGCCGTCGAGGTGCTTAACCAGTGCGCGCAACGAGTTGCCGTGCGCGGCCACCATGACCGTCTTGCCCTCGGCCAGCAGCGGCGCGATCTCGGCCGCGTAGTACGGGATGAAGCGGTCCACCACGTCCTTGAGGCACTCCGTCAGCGGCACCTCCGGCAGGTCCGCGTAGCGGGGGTCGGCCGACTGCGAGTACTCGTTGTCCGCGGCGATCGCCGGCGGCGGCGTGTCGTAGCTCCGGCGCCACAGCATGAACTGCTCGTCGCCGTACTCGTCCTTGATCTCCGCCTTGTTGAGGCCCTGGAGCTTGCCGTAGTGCCGCTCGTTGAGCTTCCAGTGCCGCACCACGGGGATCCAGTGCCGGTCGCAGGCGTCCAGCGCGATGTTGGCCGTGGTGATGGCCCGGCGCAGCAGCGAGGTGTACAGCACGTCCGGAAGGATGCCCTCCTCGGCGAGGAGCCGGCCGCCGCGGACCGCCTCCTCACGCCCGAGGTCGGTGAGGTCCACATCGACCCATCCGGTGAACTGGTTGGAGGCGTTCCACGTGGACTGACCGTGACGCAGGAGGACGAGGGTTCCGTAAGCCATACGGCCATTATGACCCGACGCCCGAGGACTACGGTGCAGACATGACCACACACGCCGGAGACACCCCCGATCGATCCGACCGGCCGTGGACCGCCCACTACACCCCGGGCACCACGCACGACCTCGACTACGGCACCACCACACTCATCGACCAGTTCGACGACGCCGTGCGCACCTACTCCGACCGGCCCGCGACCGAGTTCTTCGGCCGCCTGACCCCCTACTCCGAGATCGGCAGCCGAGTCCGCCACGCGGCCGAGGGACTGCGTCGCCTCGGGGTGGGGCGCGGGGACCGGGTCGCCGTCCTGCTGCCCAACTGTCCGCAGGGGATCGTCGTGTTCTACGCCGCGCTGCGGATCGGCGCGATCGTGGTCGAGCACAACCCGCTCTACACCGCCGACGAGCTCGAGGGTCCGTTCGCCGACCACGGCGCGAAGGTGGTGGTGACCTGGAACGTCGTCGCCGGCATGGTGCGCGAGCTGGCCGACCGCCCCGGCACGGAGATCGAGCACATCGTCGCCGTCGACCTGCTCGACGAGCTCCCCGCGGCCAAGCGCCTGGCGCTGAAGTTCCTGCCCGTCCCGTCGCTGCGTGCCTCGCGGGCCAAGCTCTCCGCGCCCGCTCCCGGGACGCTGGACTGGCGTGACCTGGAAACCGCGCCGGAGCTGGACTTCTCCCATCCACGACCGAAGGCCGACGACCTCGCGCTGATCCTGTACACCTCCGGCACCACCGGAACGCCCAAGGGAGCCACGCTCTCCCACGCCAACCTGGTGGCCAACGCCAAGATGGGCGAGGCCTGGGTGCCCGAGCTCGAGCTGGGGCGCGAGCGGTTCCTGGCCTCGCTGCCGATGTTCCACGCATACGGGGTGACGCTCTGTGTGGTGATCGGGATCGCGGTGGGCGCCCGGCTGCAGCTGGTACCCGCCCCGGAGATGGACCTCATCATGCCGATCCTCGCCAAGGACCTGCCCACCTTCATCCCGGCCGTCCCACCGATCTACTCCAAGATCCTCGAAGAGGCCGGCAGGCGGGGGATTCCCCTACATGGGGTCCGGCACTCGCTGTCCGGCGCCATGAGCCTGCCCGAAGAGCTCATCGAGAGGTGGGAGGCCGCGACCGGGGGCCTGCTCGTCGAGGGATACGGCATGACCGAGACCTCGCCCATCACGGTGGGAAACCCCATGTCGACGGCGAGGCGGGCCGGCAGCATCGGCGTCCCCTTCCCGGACACCGACATCCGCGTCGCCCACAAGGACGACCCCACCGTGGACGCCGACCCAGGTGAGCCCGGCGAGCTGTTGGTCAGGGGCCCGCAGGTCTTCCCGGGCTACTGGCGCAACCCCGCGGCCACCGCCGAGACCTTCCACGAGGGCTGGCTGCGCACCGGCGACGTGGTGACGCAGGACCCCGACGGCTTCCTCCACGTGGTGGACCGGATCAAGGAGATGATCGTCACCGGCGGGTTCAACGTCTACCCCTCCGAGGTGGAGGCGGTCCTGCGTAAGGCCCCGGGCGTGGCCGACTGCGCGGTGGTGGGTCGTCGCGGGTCAGATGGCGGCGAGCAGGTCGTGGCCGCGGTCGTGCTCGACCCTGGCACCGAGCTCGACGCCCAGGCCCTGCGCGCCCACTGCAAGGCCTCGCTCGCCGGGTACAAGGTCCCCCGGGAGTTCGTGGAGCTGGACGAGTTGCCCACCAACCCGATGGGCAAGGTGCTGCGCAAGAAGGTCGCCGAGCAGATCAACCCCTGACCCGCCCCGCCCCACACCGTCGACGCTCCACCCCATGGACAGGAACGTCCCGCGTCGACAAGAGCGTCCCGCGCGCATCGGCCGAGAGGAAGTGCGCGGAACGCTCTTCTCGATGGATGGGGGGCGGGCCGGGTTCGCGGGCTACTCGTGCCCCGGCTGGGGCAGGTCCTCGGTGAGGTGGCGGAACGCGTCCAGGTTGCGCAGCGGCTCACCGCGCGAGACCCGCCACTCCCACTCGCGGCGGATCGAGGTGTGGAAGCCGGTCTCGAGCAGGATGTTGAAGTCGTGGTCCGCGGCCTCGAGCACCTGGCCCAACACGCGGTCGAGTTCCTCCTCGGTCACCGCGACCAGCGGCATCCGGCCCACCAGGTAGATGTCACCGTTGTTGTCCAGCGTGTACGCCACCTGGTACAGCCGACGGTTACGCCGCAGCAGGTACTTGTAGACCTTCTCGAAGTCCTCGTCGGGCTTGCGGCAGATGAACGCCTCGATCCGCACGCTCTCCCGGTTCACCGTCAGATGGCAGGCGGTCTTGAGACGCTTCTCCCCTGGCAGCTGGACCACGAAGACGCGGCCGTCCGCCAACGTCGACTCGATGTCCCGCTCCACCAGGAAGTTGCGGATCAGCTCGAGGGTGGGGCCGTCGACGTCGTCGGCACCGCGCGGCGCGGCCCCGCTGTCGTCGTCCATGCGCTTGTTCTCGGTGGGGTCGATCATCGTGACTCCTTCGGTTCGACGGCCTGGACTCGTGAGCGATTCGTCGCGGGGGCTGGTTCGGACGGGGCTGGTTCGGACAGGGCCGGGCTCGTGGGCCGCGCTGCCTACAGGCACGGTCAGGACGCGGCGGCCGCCTCTCGCCGGGCGCGGTACGCCGCCATCGTGCCCGCGTACGAGGCGAGCAGTCCGTCGGCCGTGGAATCCCAGGAGAACCGGGTGGCGTGGACCGGGGCGGCCCGCGACATCGACAGGCGGCGCTCGTCGTCGTCGAGCAGTCCCAC
>NZ_JAALDX010000319.1 GCF_014145095.1 Dietzia sp. SLG310A2-38A2
CGCCCGCATGCCCGCGACAATCTCGGCGCCGTCCCGGGTGGTGGCACCGGTCGCGGCCGCGAGGTCGTCGTGGACCTGCGCGACGGCGGCCCCGAGCCTCCGGGACTCGTCGGCGAAATCGGTACCCACCTCATCCGCCAGGAGATCGGCCTCCGCGAACAGATCGCGAACGCTCGCCGTGGCCATCGCCCACCCGTCGGCGGCGCCGGCGAGGAACTCCTGGGCCATCGCCAGGGTGGTGGGGCCGGCGTCGGTGTCGTCCCCCTCGTCGTCGTCGAGTTCCACCCAGCCCCGCAGCGACGCCACGGCCGGGCACTCCCGGTCGGCCAACGCCGCGTGGAGCTCGACGTCGGGGTTGAGACCCGGTTGGACCAGTCGGAACACCTTGACCATGAGGTCGTCGCCGAACACCAGGGACGAGTTGGACTGCTCGCCCTCGAGCAGCCTGCCCCGGGCGGGTGCCGGGGCAGGAGCGCCGCGGACCAGACGGAACCGCAGTCCCCCCACCTCGTCCTGCGCGGCGAGGTGGGCCACGAGTGACTCGGTACCGCGCGGATCACGCAGTCCGTCGTAGACCACCGGTGAGGCGCCGTCGGGCGTCAGGGGGAGCGTCCGGCGGTCGTCCGGCAGGGTCTGCGCGGTGGCCAGCGGGACCTGGTAGCGCTGTGGTCGCCCGTCCACCTCCACGTCCACCAGCAGGTGCTCCACCAGGACGTCGGCATGGTCGAGCAGCACCGCCCGCCGGGCGATCCGCACCGCCGACAGCTGCCGGCCCTTGCCCGCGAACCAGCGTTGTCCGGGGAGCCACTCGGTCAGCAACCTGACCATGGCGTCGTCGTCGACCGGGGTGATGCTCATGCCGCGCCTCTCATGCCGGTGTGTCCGTGGGACTGCGCAGCTCCAGCCAGTAGAAGCCGTAGCCGGGCAGGGTGAGCTGGTACGGGTCGGCGTCGATCTCGGGGAACGGGACCCCGCCGGTGAGCTCGGTGGGCCGGCGACCGGCGAACTCCGAGAGGTCCAGGCGCACTGCCTGCGGGAACCTCGAGAGATTGTTGACGCACAGGATCACGTCCGCCCGGGGGTCCTCCCGCGGGGACCCCATCGTCCGGAGGTAGGCCAGGATGCTCGGGTTCGAGCCTCCGAGATCGGTGAACTCGCCGCGGCCGAACGCGGGGTGGTTCTTGCGCACGTGGATCATCCGCCTGGTCCAGTGCAGCAGGCTCGCGCTGGAGTTGAGCTGCGCCTCCACGTTGACGCCCTGGTAGCCGTACTGCGGGTCCATGATCACCGGGAGGTACAGCTTGCCGGGGTCGCACCGGGAGAACCCGGCGTTGCGGTCGGGGCTCCATTGCATGGGGGTGCGCACGGCGTCGCGGTCGCCCAGCCAGATGTTGTCGCCCATCCCGATCTCGTCGCCGTAGTAGAGCATCGGCGAGCCGGGCAGGCTCAGCAGCAGCGCCGAGAACAACTCCAGCTGGTTGGTGTCGCCGTCGAGCAGCGGGGCCAGGCGCCGGCGGATGCCGATGTTGGCCTTCATCCGCGGGTCCTTGGCGTACTCCGCGTACATGTAGTCGCGTTCCTCGTCGGTGACCATCTCGAGCGTCAGCTCGTCGTGGTTGCGCAGGAAGATCGCCCACTGGGCCGAGGACGGAATGTCGGGAGTGTGGGCCAGGATCTCGGTGACGGGGAAGCGGGACTGCCGCCGCACAGCCATGAAGATCCGCGGCATCAGCGGGAAGTGGAACGCCATGTGGCACTCGTCGCCCACCTCGGACTCGCCGTAGTAGTCCACCACGTCTTCGGGCCATTGGTTGGCCTCGGCCAGCAGGACCCGACCGGGGTACTCCTCGTCCACCACCGCCCGGCACTTGCGCAGGAACTCGTGCGTCTCGGGCAGGTTCTCGCAGTTGGTGCCGTCGCGCTCGAACAGATATGGCACGGCGTCCAGGCGGAACCCGTCGATCCCCAGGTCCAACCAGAACCGCAGGACGTCGATCATCGCGTCCTGGACCTCGGGGTTGTCGTAGTTGAGGTCGGGCTGGTGGGAGAAGAAGCGGTGCCAGTAGAACTGCCCCCGCACCGGGTCGTAGGTCCAGTTGGACGACTCGGTGTCGACAAAGATGATGCGTGCGTCCGGGTACCGGGTGTCGTCGTCGGACCACACGTAGAAGTCCCCGTACGGTCCGGTCGGGTCGGAGCGCGACTCGGTGAACCAGGCGTGGGTGTCGGAGGTGTGGTTCATGACCAGGTCGGTGATCACACGCATGCCGCGCTTGTGGGCCTGGTCGAGGAACTCCACGAAGTCCTCGACGGTGCCGAACTCGGGGAGCACCGTGCGGAAGTCGCGGATGTCGTAACCGCCGTCGCGCAGCGGCGAATCGTAGAACGGCGGCAGCCACAGGCAGTCGACCCCCAACCACTCCAGGTAGTCGAGCTTCTCCGTGAGCCCGCGCAGGTCGCCGGTCCCGTTGCCGTCCGAGTCGTTGAACGCCCTGACCAGTACCTCGTAGAAAACGGCCGACTTGTACCAGTCACGATCGACCTCGAGCTCGGACGCGTGGCGGTAGTCGTCCGCGCTGGGCTCGACCACGTGGCCGTCGTCAGTCAGCTCGGGCTCGGGGTGTCGGGGATCGGACTGGTGGGGGTCGGCCTGGTGGCGCGACATCGGTGACATGGGGCCGAGCCTACGGCCCAGTACGATCCGTTGCATGCGGAAAATCGGCCCGGTGGAGCGTATCCGCCGCGTGAGGGGCGTGGATCCCGCGCGGTCGTTTCGGGAACGGCACGGCCGCCGGGCCCGCGCGCTGGCGGCGTTGTTGGACGGCGACGACGACGAGGTGATCGTGCGCCCGTGGGAGCTGCGGCTGCCCAGATCGGTCATCCTCGCCGCGGCCCGGACCAGGGGCCTGGAGCCGGTCGGAGGCCCCGGGGAGCTCACGCAGC
>NZ_JAALDX010000031.1 GCF_014145095.1 Dietzia sp. SLG310A2-38A2
TCCGCCGGGGTGGTCGGTGGCGCCCGTGGTCACGGGGTACTCCAGTACCTCCTCGATCGCGCCGGCGGGGATGAGACCTGCGGCGATCCGCCTGGCATTGGAGTCCTTCCCCCGGCCGGCGTGATAGGCCACCACGTCGGCGGCGCCGATCAGGCGGGCGGCCTTGAGGGTGATCAACTCGGGGTCACCGGGGCCCACGCCGACGCCGTACAGGCGCCCCGTATCGTCCGCCGGGCCTTCGCCGCCAGCCGTGCCCGCCGGACCGGCGCTCACTCGGCCACCTGCGCGAGGGCGTTGACCGCGGAGACCGTCATCGCGGACCCGCCACGTCGCCCGTGGACGGTGACAAACGGGATGTCGAGCCCGTGGTCGTCCGCCAGGCAGGCCAGAGCGGCCTTCGACTCCGCGGCGCCGATGAAGCCCACCGGGCACCCGACGATCGCCGCGGGGTGGGGAGCGCCGTCCAGCAACATCTCCAGCAGATGGAACAGCGCGGTGGGGGCGTTGCCGATCGCCACCACGGCGCCGTCGAGACGCTCACCCCACAGCGAGAGAGCGGCGGCAGAGCGGGTGGTGCCCATCTGCCGGGCCAGCTCGAGCACGCGGGGATCGGACAGCAGGCACACCACGTCGTTGTTCCGGGGGAGCCGGGACCTGGTGATCCCGGAGGCCACCATGTGGGCGTCGCAGAGGATCGGAGCCCCGGACTCGAGGGCGGACCGAGCGGACCCCACCAGCCCCGGATGGACCTGCAGGTCGTCGACGAGGTCGGTCTGTCCGGTGCCGTGCACCATCCGGACGGCGAGCCGCTCGGCATCCCGCGGGACGCGGGACAGGTCGGTCTCCCGCCGGATGGTGGCGAACGAGTCGACGTAGATCGCAGGCCCGTCGTCGACGTAGTCGTAGCGGCGTGGCGGCCTGGGGACAGCAGGCATGGGTCCTCCTCGGGGTTCTCGCCCCGGTCAGAAGTCTCAGGCGACGCGCAAGGGAGCGCGTCGATCCCTCGGCCAGTATCTGGCTTGGCGGCCCGTCGACCGGGCCTCACAGTGGCGGAACCGCCCCGGACTCGCACCGGGTTCCTCGCCGTGGGACAGCCGGAAGTCTACGTGCGCACGGTGAGCACGCCGCGCCACGGGGTGACGATGAGCTCGGCGACGTCCTCGCCGGTGAGGCGATCGATCACGGCACGGGTGAGGACACCGTCCGGGACCCCGACGTGCTCGATCCGTCCCGAGGAGCCGGGGACCGGGCCGTACGGCAGCGCGGGGGCCGGGGTGGGGAGACGACCGTCGCCCGGGCAGGCGGCGGCGAGCGGCACCGGGAGTT
>NZ_JAALDX010000320.1 GCF_014145095.1 Dietzia sp. SLG310A2-38A2
GGCTGGACTACCTCGAGGTGGCCACGGCGGCGGTGGTGCTCGACACCATGGACGCCGGCGGGATCGACCTGGCGATCCTCGACGGCGAGGCCGCCCCCACCGGCGGACTGGGCCTGGCCAAGCAGCTGCGCGACGAGCTCGACCACACCCCCCCGATCCTCGTGCTGATCGGGCGCGCGGACGACCGCTGGCTGGCCGACTGGTCCCGGGCCGACGCGTCGGTCTCGCACCCGATCGATCCGCTACGTCTGCGGGACACGGTCACCTCGCTCCTCGCGCCGACCTGAGCTCCCGCCGCCACAGACCGCCGAAAGGCGGTCTGCCGAAACCCCAGACACTCGTCAAAGCAATGTGAGTAGAGTCACAGTCGATGGTCGGGACACCCCGATCTGACAGGGAGACGGCGGGCCGTGACCCCACCACAGCCGGTCGCCGGCGATCCCATGCGGTTGCAGGAGAAGTGTGCCCACAGGTGCCTTCTCGAGGAACACGCGAGGAGTGACGCGATGAACGAGTACGTGCCGATCCTGGCCCTCGGGGCCGTCGCCGTCGCCTTTGCCGTCTTCTCCTCCCTGGTCTCCTCGCTGGCCGGTCCGAGCCGGTTCAACAGGGCGAAGCTCGAGGCCTACGAGTGCGGCATCCAGCCCACCCCGCAGCCCGTCGGCGGCGGACGGTTCCCGGTGAAGTACTACCTCACCGCGATGCTGTTCATCATCTTCGGCATCGAGATCCTCTTCCTCTACCCGTGGGCCGTCCACTTCGACAACCTCGGGTTGTTCGGGCTGGCCGCGATGGCCCTGTTCGTCTTCAACGTCTCCGTCGCCTACGCCTACGAGTGGCGTCGGGGCGGACTGAGCTGGGACTGACCGGAACCGGGAGGAGGAGACAATCATGGGACTGGAAGAGAAACTGCCGAGCGGGTTCCTGCTGACCACGGTCGAGCAACTCGCGGGCTACATGCGCAAGGGGTCGCTCTGGCCCGCCACCTTCGGACTGGCGTGCTGCGCGATCGAGATGATGGCCACCAGTGGCGGCCGCTACGACCTGGCCCGGTTCGGGACAGAGGTGTTCCGGGCCTCGCCCCGCCAGGCCGACCTGATGATCGTCGCCGGCCGGGTCAGCCAGAAGATGGCCCCGGTCCTGCGCCAGGTGTACGACCAGATGGCCGAGCCCAAGTGGGTGCTGGCGATGGGCGTGTGCGCGTCCTCGGGCGGGATGTTCAACAACTACGCGATAGTCCAGGGCGTCGACCACGTCGTCCCCGTGGACATCTACCTGCCCGGATGCCCTCCCCGCCCCGAGATGCTCATGCACGCGATCATCACCCTGCACGACAAGATCCAGCACATGCCCCTCGGCGCCAACCGGGCCGAGGCCGTCCGCGCGGCGGAGCAGGCGGCCCTCGACCAGCGCCCGCTCATCCCCGTCGAGGGGATGTTCCCGTGACCGGCCGCCCGACCTCCGACGCCCCTGACGGCCGCGACCGGAACCCCGAGGCC
>NZ_JAALDX010000321.1 GCF_014145095.1 Dietzia sp. SLG310A2-38A2
GGAGCGGGACGGGGCGGCGGTGCCGGAGCCCCGGGACACCGGGCAATCGGCCTCCCGTGGCGCCGACGTGCGGACACCGGCCCCGCGTTGCGCATGGAGGCCGCCTACTGCGCGGAGGTTGTCGGGATGACACTCGAGGCTATGGGTGTCCTGCTGCCGGCCGGCGACGCCAGTTGGTACGACCCCGGCCGATTCTGGAGCGGAGACGCGCTGCCGCTCGCCCCGGGGTGGGACTACGGGCGGGAGGTCGCGGTCACCGTCCCCGGGGGCGAGAACCGGGTTCGTGGAGCGGGGGTCAGCCCCCGAGGATCGCGGTGCTCAGGTCCGCCTCCGCGGCCTCCGGCGCCACGACCAGCAACTCGTCGCCGGGTTCGAACGGCACGTCGGGTTCCGGGGCTATCACCCTTCCCCCGCGGAGGATCGCCACCAGCGCCACGTCCCGGGGGAACCGGACGCGGGAGACAGGTCTGCCCGCGAGGGGGGTCTGGTCCGGCAGGGTCACGCTCACCAGATTGGCACCGCCGCGCCGCAGGGTCATCAACCGCACGACGTCCCCGACGGAGACCGCCTCCTCCACCACGGAGACCATGAGCCGAGGGGTGGAGACGGCCACGTCGACGCCCCAGCGGTCGTCGAACAACCACTCGTTCCGGGGGTCGTTGACGCGGGCGACCACTCGGGGCACTGCGAATTCCGTCTTGGCCAGCAGGCTCACGACCAGGTTCACCTTGTCGTCACCGGTGGCCGCGACCACCACGTCGGATTCCTCCGCTCGGAGTCGTTCGAGGAAGCTCAGCTCGCACGCGTCCCCGACGAGCTGCCGGGCACCGTCAACCGCGTCGCGGTCGAACACCGCCGCGCGTTTGTCGACCAGCGTCACGGTGTGGTCGTTGGCCAGGAGTTCGCGTGCGATCGATCGTCCCACCACGCCGGCCCCGGCCACCAGAACGCGCATGGTGGAGGCGTGGAACGTGCGGGCGGGGGTGCGGTCCAGCAGACCGGCCCCGTCGGCGTAGTCGGGAACCGAGCCGTCGGGGTCGGGATCGTCGGCCACGGGTCGGTCAGTCATCAGAGGGTCCTCGCTCCAGGATGTCGTCGAGATCGTCGACCACGCCGGAGGGGACGGCGAGGTGGATCAGGTCATCCGCCTGCACGAGAGTGCCTCCGCCGGGGACCCGACACTCCCCGAAGCGGGTGAGCGCGACCACGGTGCCTCCGACCAGACCGGCGAGAGAGGCCAGTGTGGCCCCGACCCACACCGACGGAGGGACGACGGCGACCACCGACACCTCGCCGGTCTGTTCCCGCCAGACCACCGGGCTCGACCCGGACGTGATGTACCGGATGAGGCGGCCGGTGGCCCAGGGCACCGTGGCGACGGTGGGAATGCCCAGTCGCTCGTAGACCTCGGCGCGTCCGGCGTCGTAGATCCGGGCGATCACCCGCTCTACGCCGAAAGTCTCGCGGGCCACCCTCGCGGCGATGATGTTGGAGTTGTCCCCCGAGGAGACCGCCGCGAACGCGTCCGCCCCGTGCAGCCCGGCGTCGACGAGGACCTCGCGGTCGAAGCCGAGCCCGGTGACGGTGCGGCCGCGGAACTGCTCGGCCAACCGGGCGAACGACGCGGGGTCGCGGTCGATCACCACCACCTCGTGACCGCCCTCGTCGAGCTCGGTCGCGAGCGCCGCCCCGACACGCCCACAGCCCATGATGATGACCCTCATGGCGAGTACCGCTCCTCACGGTCCGCGACGCGCGGACCCGTGCGATCACGCTACCCTCGTCGACGGCGCTGTCCCTGCGGCACGCGGAGCCCTACGATGTGTCGGTGTCCAGGATCTCCAGGGTCTCCGTAGGAACCAAGCGCCTGCTGTTGGGGCGCCCCTTCCGCAGCGACACCACCGGGGACACCCCGCTGCGCAAGCGGATCGCGTTGCCGGTGTTCGCCTCGGACGCGTTGTCCTCGGTCGCCTACGCCCCCGAGGAGATCTTCCTCATCCTGTCGTTGGCCGGGTTGTCGGCCCTGGCGTTCACCCCGTGGGTCGGGCTCGCGGTGGCGGGCGTCATGGTGGTCGTGATCGCCTGCTACCGCCAGAACGTCCGCGCGTATCCATCCGGCGGGGGCGACTACGAGGTCGCCACCGTCAACCTCGGGCCGAACGCCGGACTGGGTGTCGGCGCGGCCCTGCTCATCGACTACGTGCTCACCGTGGCGGTGTCGATCTCGGCGGCGGCGGCCAACATCGGCTCCGCGATCCCGTTCGTGTACTCCCACGAGGTGGTGTTCGCCGTCATCGCGATCGTCCTGCTCACCGCGATCAACCTGCGGGGCATCCGGGAGTCCCGCGCGATGTTCGCGATCCCCGTCTACGCGTTCATGGCGGCGATGGCCGCACTGGTGGTGTGGGGACTGTTCCAGGTGGACGTACTGGGCCGTGAACTGAGAGCGGAGTCCGCGGGCTTCGAGCTCGTCACACCCGACGGTGTGGCGGTCACCGGGCTCGCACTCGCGTTCGTGGTGGCCAAGTCCTTCGCCTCGGGCTGCGCCGCGCTGACCGGAGTCGAGGCCATCCACAACGGGGTGCCCGCGTTCCGCAGTCCCCGGGCCAAGAACGCCGCGACGACACTGGTCATGCTCGGGGTGGTGTCCATCTCGTTCCTGCTCGGGCTCATCGTGCTGGCGAACCAGCTCGGGGTGCAGATCGCGGAGGACCCGGCCGCCCAACTGATCGGTGCACCGGAGGACTACCAGCAGAAGACGATGATCGCGCAGCTGGCCGACCCGGTCTTCGCGGGACTCCCGCTGGCCTTCTACGTGATCATGACCATCACCGCCCTCATCCTGGTGCTCGCGGCCAACACCGCGTTCAACGGCTTCCCCGTGCTCGCCTCGGTTCTCGCGCGCGACAAGTACCTGCCGAGACAGCTCGCCACGCGCGGTGACCGGCTCGCGTTCTCCAACGGGATCGTCCTGCTCGCCGTGGCGGCGATCGTCCTGGTCGTCGCCTTCGACGCGCAGGTCACCGTGCTCATCCAGCTCTACATCGTGGGGGTCTTCGTCGCCTTCACCCTCAGCCAGCTGGGGATGGTCCGCCACTGGACTCGGCGACTGGGCAGCGAACAGATCCCCGCCGTCCGGCGACGGGTGCAGCGCGCGCGGGCGGTCAACGCGGTCGGGTTCGTCCTCACCTCCGGTGTCCTGGTGATCGTCATGAGCACCAAGTTCTTCGCGGGCGCCTACATCGCGGTGCTGGCGATGCTGGCCGTGTTCGGGGTCATGAAGCTCATCCACCGTCACTACGAGTCCGTCGCGCGCGAACTCGAGGACTCGTCCTGGGAGGTCGTCCTCCCGAGCCGCACCCACTGTGTGGTTCTGGTGTCCAAGCTCCACCTGCCCACCCTCCGGGCCCTCGCCTATGCGCGGGCGACCAGACCGGACACCATCGAGGCGCTGACCGTGAACATCGAGACAGCTGAGACCCGGGTCCTGGTCCGCGAGTGGGAGAAGCGACGGATCTCCGTGCCGCTCAAGGTGGTGGAGTCGCCGTACCGGGAGATCAACCGGCCGGTGGTCGACTACGTCAAGCGACTGCGCGACCAGTCACCCAGGGACGTCGTGATCGTGTACATCCCGGAGTACGTGGTGGGGCACTGGTGGGAGCAGCTCCTGCACAACCAGAGCGCGCTTCGACTGAAGACCCGCCTGCTGTACGAGAGAGGCGTCATGGTGACCAGCGTCCCCTGGCAGCTGTCGTCCTCGGACGGCCGCGCGGAGCAGGCGCGCGACGAACCGATTATCGGGCGCTGGAGTGGACCGGAGGACCGATGACGCAGACGGAGAGAACCGAGTGGACGGGTCGTGTGCTCCACCTGCGCATCCAGGGCCCCGCGCAGGGCGGCGAGTTCGTGGCCCGGCACGAGGGAAGGGTGGTGTTCTGCCGGGGCGGGATCACGGGCGAACTGGTCGAGGTCGTGGTCGACGACGACCCTGGCCGCGCCTTCTGCCGCGGTACGGTGACGGCCGTTCTCGAGAGGTCCGAGGACCGGATCGAGCCGCTCTGCCCGGC
>NZ_JAALDX010000322.1 GCF_014145095.1 Dietzia sp. SLG310A2-38A2
TCGGACCGGGTTCCCGCCCCGGCCCCGGCGGAGGTGCGCGCTCCGGGTCGCCCTCTGGTCCCGGTGCCGGTTCCCGTGCGGGTACGTCGGGCGGCTCCGGCTCCGAGGACATCGTCGCGAGCCCCCGCCGCCCGGTCCGCCGGCGGGCCGCACGATTCTGGAACGACGTCCTCACCACACCGGGGCGGATGTCGGTGTTCGCGTTGCTGGCGATCGTCACGGTCCTGCTCGGCGGGACCGTGGCATCGCAGACCATCACCCAACGCCAGAGCCACCACGAGACCCTGCTCGCCGAGGTCGAACCCGTCGCCAACGCCTCCCAGACGCTGTACAGCTCCCTGACCATCGCCGACTCGGCGGCCAACACCGCCTTCATCACCGGGGGGATAGAGCCCGCCGAGCTCAGGGAGCGCTATCTGCAGGCCATCGCCACCTCGTCGGCCTCGATCATCGCCGCTTCCCAGGGCCTCGACCGCTCGGACGAGGAGTCGATCGACCAGCTGGCGCACATCAACGCCCAGTTGACCACCTACACCGGCCTCGTGGAGACGGCGCGGACCAACAACCGGGTCGCCAACCCGGTCGGGTCGGCGTACCTCGCGTCGGCGTCGACGCTCATGCAGGACACGATCCTGCCCGCGGCCGCCGACCTGTACGACCGCCAGTCCTCCTCGGTGGGCCAGTCCGACCGCGAGTGGTCCTCGCCGCCGTGGGGTTCCTTCATCCTGCTGGGGATGGCGATCGCGGTGCTGGTGCTGTTGCAGCAGTGGTTGTGGAAGATCACCGGTCGGCGGGTCAACCCGGCGTTGGCGCTGGCCTCGCTGCTCATGGTGGCGACCTTCCTGCTCACCATGATCGCCGGGTTCCTGGCCGCCAACAACAACGCGCGCGGCCTGTCCGAGGGTGCGGCGCCGATGAACGAGCTCACCCGGCAGCGGATCAACGCCCAGAAGGTGCGCGCGCAGGAGACGCTCAACCTGGTGCGCCGGACCGATCCCGAGGGGTCGGCGGCCGAGCGGGCCGCCACCCTCAGCGACGTCCGTGACTCGTTGACCGTCTACCTCGACCCGGACGAGCAGTCCCGTAGCCGCATCAGCCTGGACGGCGACGGTGCCGTCACCAGCGCGATCGAGGCCCTGGACGACTGGATGGCCGCCCAGAACCGCGCCGATTCGCTCTACCAGCAGGGGGACTACCAGGGCGCCATCACCATCTCCTCGGGCCAGGACGAGGGCGATTCCGGTGCGGCGTTCGACGAGTTCGACGAGTCCATGCAGGACGCCATCGAGGAGGCCCGCGACACGCTGCGCACTCGCATCGACAACGCCCGGCGCACCTCCGCCACCGGGCCGGACCTGATCATCGCGTTGTCCGCACTGACCGCGTTCGCCGTGATCGTGGGTATCGCGCCCCGGATCAGGGAGTACCTGTGACCGCGCGGATGAGGTGGCGGGCCGGGCGGCGGGCCGCCCGAGTGGTGACCGGGGGCGTCCTGGTCGCCGCCCTGACGCTCGCCGGCGCGTGTGGGGTCGACGACGACGAGGCGCGCGGCGGCGACGGCGGGCCGGACCAGGAGATGATCTCCGAGGCCACCGAGTCGGATCACGTGGGGATCCCGGAGGTGTCGGCGGTGATGCCGCTGCCGGCAGGCGCGGTGATCAGCACCGAGGGCCCGACCGGACTCCCCCAGGTGACCGCCGACGAGTCCTGCGACCCGCTGCCGAGCCTGCGACCGGACGACGCCACGCCCGAGGAGCGCGTCCCCCGCATCAGGGAGCGGGGACGGTTGATCGTGGGGCTGGACCAGGGCTCCAACCTGTTCTCCTTCCGTGACCCGGGCACCGGGCAGCTCACCGGTTTCGACGTGGACCTGGCCCGCGAGATCGCCCAGGACATCTTCGGCGATCCCGGCCAGGTCGAGTTCCGCTCCCTGACCTCGGTCAACCGGATCGAGGCGTTGGAGAACAACCAGGTCGACGTGGTGATCCGGTCGATGTCCATCACGTGCGCGCGGCGCGAGCTGATCACCTTCTCGGTGCCGTACTACCAGGCCTACCAGCGCGTGTTGGCCGTCCGGGGCTCCGGGATCACCGAGATCGAGCACCTCGAGGGCCGGCGGGTGTGCGTGGCGGCCGGCACCACCTCGGCCTCGCGACTGTGGGCGGAGCTGGACCGGCTCACGGTGCTGTCGGTCAACACGTGGGCCGACTGCCTGGTGGCCATCCAGCAGAACCAGGTGGACGCCATCACCACCGACGACGCCATCCTGGTGGGCATCACCGCCCAGGACCCGTACCTGGAGATCGTCGGACCGCAGCTCAATGCGGAACCGTACGGGGTGGGTATCGCCAAGTCGACCCCCGGCAACAACACGGACGGACTGGTCCGGCAGGTCAACTCGACCCTCGAGCGGATCCGGGCCGACGGCACGTGGAACCGGATGTACTCCACGTGGCTCTCCGGGCTCGGTCCGAGCCCCGGCATGCCCGCGCCGGCCTACGTGCCGGAGGAGCCGCGATGACGTACCGGAAATGGGACGACGCACCCGCGGTCGACGAGCCGACCGCCGGGACACAGGCCACGTTCCGGCCCGAGCCGGGGTCGGTCACCGGCGCACTCGAGGTGACGGGGGCCGCGGGGGTGACCGGGGCGACGGAGTCCACGTCCGCCGTCGCCGCCA
>NZ_JAALDX010000323.1 GCF_014145095.1 Dietzia sp. SLG310A2-38A2
GGTGGCGTGGACGGGCGCCGCGGTGTTGGTCGCGGTGACCGTGTGTGCTGGTCTGGCGGCCGGGATCTGCGGGCAGCGGCCGGTCAGCCGCGCTCGCCGGCTCCCGTCTCGAGCGGGGCGTCCACGCCGCCGTCGGTGAGCATCGGGACGTCAAAGACGAACTCGGGGATCGCGAAGGCGTCCACCAGCGTGCGCGCCTTGCCGGCGAGCTTGGTGCACAACCGGTTCCGGGCAGCGGTGGCGGCCTTGGTGCGCTCGGTCGTCAGACGGTTGTGCTCGAGGAACCACCCCTTGTCGCGGTCCACGATGTCCAGGACGTATAGGTCGCAGAGCGTACCCAGGACCTCCTTGGCCTCCGGGTCCTCGCACGCGTCCACCGCCTCGGCGAAGCGGGCGAACACCCAGCTGTCCATGTGCGCGCGCCCGGCCTGCAGCATGTGGTCCTGGGCCGAGTTGAACACCTTGAACGCCGCCGAGCCGTCCTCGCCCTGTGCCTTGCGCAGGCGGCGAGCGACCGTCTCCAGCAGGTGCTCCTCGCGGTCGACCAGCAGCTCGAGCTGGTTGCCGCGGTCGAGCAGGTCGGTGTGCTCGCGGTCGGTCACCGTGTCGATGAGCTTCTGCCACAGCGTGGACGCGCGGGCCTTCTCCTGCACCACGTCCACCGCGGTGGTGAGGGCGAAGGCCACGGTCTCCCGCTGGTCCATATCGCCGAACTCCGCGGCGTAGGCACCGAGCAGCTCCTTGGCCACCAGCTGCGTCAGCACCACGTTGTCGCCCTCGAACGTCGAGAAGACGTCGCAGTCCCCGCGCATCTCGGTGAGCAGGTTCTCGGACATGTACCCGGCGCCGCCACAGGCGAGGCGGGCCTCGATGATGGTGTCGTTGGCGAACCCCGTCACGGTGGCCTTGATCCCCGCGGCGTGGGACTCCATCTCCCGCCGCCGCTCGGCGTCGAACGCGTCCGGGTTCTTCTCGAAGTCGTGGAGCTCGGCGACGATCGCGTTCTGGGCGCACGCGTAGGCGTACGCGCGGGCCACCCGCGGCATGAGCCGACGCTGGTGCTCGCGGTACTCCAGCAGCGGGATGCCCTTCCCCGTCTCCGGGTGGTCGAACTGGCGGCGGATCAGCGAGTACCGCACCGCCAGCGCCAGCGAGGTCCGGGCCGCGGCGCCGGCGGCCGCACCCACCGACACCCGGCCGCGGATCAGCGTGCCGAGCATGGTGAAGAAGCGGCCTCCGACCGAGTCGATGGGCGACGAGTACTGACCATCGGCATCCACGGCACCGAACCGGTCGAGCAGCGCCTCGCGGGGCACGCGGACGTGATCGAACATGATCTTGCCGTTGTCCACGCCGAGCAGTCCGCCCTTGTGCCCGTGGTCGGTCGTGGTGACGCCCGGGAGGTCGTTCCCGGCCTCGTCCCGGATCGGCACCAGCAGGCAGTGGACCCCGTGGCGGAGCTCCTCACCGTCTTCGGCGTGGGTGATGAGCTGCGCGAACACCGCGGCCATGGACCCGTCACGAGCCGCGTTACCGATGTACCACTTCTCGGAACTCGGGGTGGGGGAGTGGACGACGAACTCACCGGTCTCCGTGTCGAAGGTGGCGGTGGTCTCGAGGTTCTGCACGTCCGACCCGCCGCCGAGCTCGGTCATGGCGAAGCAGCCCATGAGGTCCAGGGACATGACACCCGGCAGGTACTTCTTGCGTGTCTCGTCGTTGCCGAGATTGGCGATGGCCCCGCCGAACAGGCCCCACTGCACGCCGGCCTTGACCATGAGGGACAGGTCGAGGTGTCCGAGCATCTCGAAGGAGGTCAGCGCCCCACCGGTGTCCCCGGTGCCGCCGTCCTCGGTGCGGAACCCCAGCCCGGGCATGCCCGAGTCGGCCAGGCGCCTCATCTGGTCGAGCACGTGGGCGCGGTGCTCCTCCATGGTGGCCCCGATCGGGTTGAGCATGTCCGGGGTCATGGCCTCGCGCGTCATCCGGCGCGCGTCCGCCCAGCGGCCGTCGAGGACCTTCTGGAGTCCTGCGGCGAGGGCGGGGTCCCCCTGGCCGGTGGTGGTGATGCGGCCGTAGTGGGGATGGCCTGCGGTGGCCGGCTGGGGGGCCGCCGCCCCCGGGGCCGCGGCGTTCTGGACGTCGGTCTGGGAGGTCATGACACAACTCTACGGATCGTCCACGCCGAATTGCACCGGTAGCGCGCCCGGAAGCGGGCCGTCAGGGGCCGCAAATGACCGAGGTCCCGGACCGAGAACGGTCCGGGACCTCGCATTGTCGGGGTGGCGGGATTCGAACCCACGACCTCTTCGTCCCGAACGAAGCGCGCTACCAAGCTGCGCCACACCCCGGTGACAACGAGGGATACTCTAGCGCCCCGCTGAGTGATTCGCGAAACCGGGGTGATTCGCGAAACCGGGTCAGGCCGGCAGCGGCACCCGTTCGCGCAACGGCGTCGCCGGTACCGGCGCGTCGTCCCCGCCGCCCCCGGGACCGGCGACCAGTTCGAGAAGCGTGGCCTCGGGCCTGCAGAACGTCCGGACCGGGACGTACGGCGAGGTCCCGAGCCCGGCGGACACGTGCAGGACCAGGTTCCGACCCCATGCGGAGAGACCCTGCGCCCGCGAGCGGTCGATACCGCAGTTGGTGACGATCGCCCCCGTGGGCAGGCAGAGCTGTCCGCCGTGGGTGTGGCCCGCGACCGCGAGGTCGTACCCGTCGGCGTCGAAACGGTCCAGGACCCGGGGTTCCGGGGAGTGGACCAGACCGATCCGCAGGTCGAACGCCGGCCCGGCGGGGCCCTCGATCTCGCTGTAGCGGTCGCGACCGATGTGCGGGTCGTCGACGCCCGCCACCAGGACGCGACGGCCGTCCACCACGATCTCCGCGCGCCGGTGGGTGGCGTCCACCCAGCCGCGTTCGGAGAACGCCGCCTTGAGGTCGCGCCACGGCAGCGGGACGGAGGAGTGCTTCTTCCGACCGATCCCGAGGTAGGACAGGGGGTTCTTGGGCATCGGCGCGTAGTAGTCGTTGGAACCGAACACGAACGCCCCGGGCAGGCCGAGCAGCGGGCCGAGCGCCTGCACGACCGACGGCACCGCGCGCACGTCCGACAGATTGTCGCCGGTGTTGAGCACCAGGTCCGGCTCGAGCCGCGCCAGGGACCCGAGGAAATCCTGCTTGCGCTTCTGCCCGGGCATCATGTGCAGATCCGAGATGTGCAGGATCTTGAGGGGTTCGGATCCCGGCGCGAGCAGGGGGAGCGAGTGGCGACGGACGGTGAACGCGTTGCGTTCCCAACCCGATGCGTAGACGGTCCCGGCCACGACCGCCCCCGCGAGGACGGCCGCCGCGCGGGCGGAGGGGCTCGACGGGGTGCTCTGGGGCCGGCGGGAGGGGCGCTGCATCGTTCCACCCTACCGGCGG
>NZ_JAALDX010000324.1:0-3299 GCF_014145095.1 Dietzia sp. SLG310A2-38A2
TGCCGCGCCCAGGTCGGTCCACCACACTTGGTAGACCACGAAGAGTGCCAGCACGACGCCGAGCGTCACCAGCACCTCGCCCGTCACGCCCACCGCTCGCCTCACGTGGGTTCCGTGACCATCCCCAGGATGAGCTCCGCCATGCTCCGCGCGGTCATCGCCGAGGTCTCGACCTCACCGAGCATGGCGGCCGTGACGGAACCGTCGTGGAGGATCGCCAGCCGGTCGGCCAGATCCGCGATGTTGTCGGGATCCTGGAGTCCCATGCCGGCGAGCTCGGAGCGGAGGGTGGTTGCCACCCATGCCCGTTGGTCGGACACCGCCGCACGGATGGCGCGCTCGCCGTCCGTGCAGGGGCTGGGGAACTCGATGGCGGCGGCGAGGTGGCACGAGCCGGGGGTCGCGGGCTCCACGCGCTCACGGACGATGTCGAACAGGGCGAGGATGCGTCCGCGCGAATCCGGGGCGGCGTCGGCTCGTCGTTGCCACAGGGTCCGGTCCCGTTCGGCCATCGCCTTCAGGTACGCCACGACGAGCTCGTCCTTGGAACCGTAGGTGTTGTAGAGGCTGGCCTTGGCGACCTTGGCCTCCCTCAGGATCCGGTCGATACCCACCGCGCGGATCCCGTCGGTCGAGAACAGACGGGTCGACGTGGCCAGGAGCCGCTCCCGCGGTCCGGGTTTGGTCGACCGTGCGCTCGTCACAGGTGACAGACTATCGGCTGGCACCACCGACTCGGCGGGACCGGTGCCATGTCAGGCCACACCGGGACCGATCACCCGGTTCAGGCCGGGGGCTGCCCGCCAGCGGGAGGCCGGTCGCCGGTCACGGTGTCGTCGGTCCCCACGTCGGCCGGGCCGTGGGCCGGGGTGCTGTCCGGCCCGCTGGCCCCGGTGTCGTGCTGCCTCTTGTTCAGGCCGCCGGCTTTGTCATTGAGGAAGTCCCCGGTCTTCGCGACGGCGGAGTTGAGCTTGGCGGGATTCTTGCCGATGTTCTTGATCTTGTCGATGAGGCCCATGTCCGTTCCCTTCTTCTCGTACTCGACGGTTGTGAGACGAACGGCCCGGCCCTGTCGTGCGGGGCCGGGCCGTTCGGACTCGTCTAGAGTCCGTCTGTCTCCAGAGTCAGTGCGTCGTCAGACGCGGGTGCCGCGGTTGCTGCGACCACTGACGAGGCTGACGAGCCAGATCACGAGGCAGGCGCCGACGATCGCGGCGAGGATGCCGGGGATGGAGAATGCCTGCGGCATCGCGCCACCCTCGCTGTTGGTGAAGAACGAGACGAGCCAACCGACGACGAAGGCGCCGACGATACCGGCGGCGATGTTGGCGATAATGCCCATCTGGGCGTCACGCTTCATGATCTTGGAGCCGATCCAACCGGCGAGTCCGCCGATGATGATCCAGGCGATGATTGTCCCCATGGTGTAGTCCTTTCCCGAGAGTCTCTCGGCCCGAGTGCGAGCCGCTTCCCCAGCAGAACACGGTTGAGCCACAAACGCCTCCGGTCGGACCGTGTGTGGGGTTAATCGTCGCTTATTCGTTACTCACCTGCGCCTCAGGTGTCATGTAAGCAGGCTCCGTCAGGCAAGGTCCGCCGAATCCGGGTTCTTCTGGACGTAGCGCTCGACGAACGCGCAGGCGGGCCGGACGCGCAGTCCCTCGTCGCGCGTGACCTGCAGGGCCTCGCCGATCATCCGCCCGGCCAGGCCGCGGCCGCCGAATTCCGGGTCCACCACGGTGTGCGGGAACGTCCTGACGTCGTCCGAATCGCTGTAGTCGGCGAAGCCCGCCACCACGTCGTCGACCACGATCTCGAATCGGCCGGCGGCGAGGTTGCGCCTCACCTGGACGTCCTCCCCGGCACTCACGAGTGCGACTCCGGGCGCACGACCATCACCGGGCAGGGCGACGCCTGGAGGAGCGCCCGGCTGGTCGAGCCGAGGACCATGCCGGTGAATCCGCCCCGCCCGTGGGACCCGACGACGACGAGCTGGGCGTTCTCCGCCCGCTCGACGAGCGCCCGGACCGCGCGATCGCGGGTGACGACCCGCTCGATCCGCACGTCGGGGTAGCGGTCGGAGAAGCCGGCGAGCCGCTCGGACAGGGTCTCCAGTTGCTGTTCCTCGAGCTGCCGCCAGTCCTCGGCGGTCAGCGCGATCCCCGCGGCGGCGGCCTGGACCTGCGGGTCCATCCAGGTGTGCACCGCGATCAGCGTCGCGCCCCGCGCGGAGGCCTCGGCGAAGGCCCACGCGGTGGCCTTGGTGCTCACCTCGGAACCGTCCACTCCCACCACGACCGGTCCGGAGCGGTCGAGGTCGTCGGTGTCCTCACGGGTCACCACGACCGGGCAGAACGCGTGGCTGGCCACTGAGGCCGAGACCGAACCGAGGACCATCCCCTTGATCCCGCCGAGCCCGCGCGAGCCCAGGACGATCATCTTGGCCTTGCGGGAGTAGTCGATCAGGACCTGCGAGGGATTGCCCTCGACGATCGCGTGCGAGACCTCGATCTCCGGGGCGACCTTGAGAGCGGTGGCCCTGGCCTTCTCGACGATCGGCTGGCATTCCTTCTCCAACTCGTCGTAGACGGGCTGGGGCGGGACCATGCCCTCTGCGAACATGGCGGCCGGCATCGTGTAGCTGGTCACCAGTACGAGCGGGATCCGCCGTGTCGCGGCGGTGTTGGCGGCGTACGCGACGGCGCCGGTCGAGGCTGCTGAACCGTCGATGCCGACGACCACGGAGTTCTCAAGTGAAGCCATACCGCGAGCCTACCGCCGCGGGTGAATCGTGGAGGCGTTCTCAGAACTCGTCGGGGAAGGGGGCGTTGGGCGGGTAGGCCATGTTGAAGCTGCCCTGGAACGCCGGGAGGAGGGCGCGGCCGGGGCCGAAGAGGAAGAAGTCGACAACGGCGTCGATCATGGGTGCTCCTGAGGTCAAGGTGGCAGCTGGCGCGCAAGTGGCGCATGAGGTGCCTGGGGCGAAAAGTGAGTGTAGCCCAATGGCTAGACTCTGCCTATGGCGAAGTCCGGACGACCGCGCAGGCCACTGCCGTTGCGCGACGGGGTGGACCCGGTCCGGATCCGGCTCGCCGACCCCGGTCGGGGGCCCCGCAGCATCCCGGAGGAACTGCGCCGGCGATTTCCCGACCGGCTCGCCGAGCTCGAGGCGGCCCTCGCCTCCGGGCAGGTCGTGACCGCCGACGGGGCGGCCGTCACCGACTCCACCCGGCGGCACCGGGGGATGGACGTGTGGACGTACCGGACCCCCGAGCCGGAGGTCGAGGTGCCCTACGGGA
>NZ_JAALDX010000324.1:3516-6055 GCF_014145095.1 Dietzia sp. SLG310A2-38A2
ACCGGCTCACCGCGGGCGTCCTGGTGTTCACCGTCGACCCCGCGCACCGCGCCGCCTACCAGGACCTCTTCGCCGCCCGGCGGGTCGCCAAGACCTATCTGGCCGTGGCCCCCGCGCCCGAGGGGACGCCGCACGTCCGAGAGCGGTCCAGCCGGATCGTCAAGAGGCGCGGGGTCCTGCAGGCCGCCGAGGTGGACGGCCCACCGGACGCCCACACCCGGATCACCCTGCTCGAGGTGCGCGAGCCGGAGCCGGGGGAGCCGACCGCGCCGCTCGGTCTGTACCGCCTCGAGCCCTCCACCGGGCGCACCCACCAGCTCCGCGTCCACATGAACGCGCTCGGCACGCCGATCCTCGGCGACGACCTGTACCCGCGGGTGCGGACGATCGCCCCCGGCGACTTCTCCGACCCGCTGCAGTTGCTCGCGGAGACCCTCGGCTTCACCGACCCCGTCTCCGGGGAGAATCGCCAGTTCAGGACCCGCAGGTCGCTCGGGGCGTGGCCGTCCGGGAAGGCCCTGGCGCAAGATCCGGGCCATCCCCCATCGGCAACCGCTCCGAACTCCTGCATGCTTTAGGTCGACCACCATGATCCAGGGGAGCAGATGACCACGCAGGCCGAGACCCAGCACCGGGCGGAGGGCGCGGAGCTCGCAGCCGTCGCCACAGACCTCGTCATGACCTACGGCGAGGGCGAGACCGAGGTCCGCGCGCTGGACCACGTCAGCGCCTCGTTCGAGCGCGGAAGGTTCACCGCGATCATGGGCCCGTCCGGCTCGGGCAAGTCCACGCTCATGCACTGCATGGCCGGCCTGGACCGGCCGACCTCGGGTTCGGTGCGCGTGGGTGACACGGAGATAGTCGGCCTGGCGGACAAGGAACTCACGGCGCTGCGCCGCGACCGGATCGGATTCGTGTTCCAGTCCTTCAACCTCGTCCCCACGCTGACCGCCGAGGAGAACATCACGCTCCCGCAGGACATCGCGGGCCACGCCATCGACCGTGCGTGGTTCGACGAGGTCATCGGGCGGCTGGGGATCGCAGACCGTCTGTCGCACCGCCCGTCGGAGCTGTCCGGCGGTCAACAGCAGCGCGTCGCGTGCGCGCGTGCGCTGGTGGGGCGCCCGGACATCCTGTTCGGTGACGAGCCCACGGGCAACCTCGACTCCACCTCGTCGGCGGAGGTGCTGTCGATCCTGCGCAGTGCCGCGGACGATTTCCAGCAGACCGTCGTCATCGTCACCCACGACCCGCGTGCCGCCACCTACGCCGACCGCGTGCTGCTGCTCGCCGACGGCCGGGTCGTGCGTGAGCTCTCCCGCCCCACCGCCGACGAGATCCTGGCGGCCATGGGCGCACTCGAGGAGGGGTGATGGCCGCCCGCCACGCCGCTGGCCAGGCACCGGGCACCACGTCCGGCCAGGCCCCCAGCCATTCCCGGCCCATGCTCCGGGTCTCGCTCCGCAACATCGCCGCGCACAAGCTGCGCCTGGTCCTGTCCGTCCTCGCCGTGGTGCTCGGCACCGCGTTCGTCACCGGCTCGCTGGTGTTCACCTCGACCCTCAAGAGCACGTTCGACGGACTGCTCGACCAGGGCACGGCGGACCTGTCCGCGATGATCGAACCCGAGGACCCCCGTGGCGCCGGGGTGCCGTTCGAGGTGGCCGACCGCGCGCTCGAGCTGCCCGGCGTGGAGGCGGTCACCCCCGGGGTGACCGGCACCGTGGTGATGTTCAACTCCGACGGCACCCCCTATCAGTCGGGCGGCGCCCCGTCGGAGGGGCTGGAGTGGGTCGAACCCGAGCAGGCCGTCGGGAGCAGCAGCTGGATCTCGGACGGTCGCGCTCCGGCCGCGGACGGCGAGGTCGTCCTCCCCGAGTCGGTGCTGGAGAACGCGGGACTCTCGATCGGCGACTCCGCGCGGGTGTACACCACCTCCCAGGGGATGATCGACGTCACCGTCGTGGGCTCGTACTCCTCGGAGACCGACGTCGGTGGCTACGTCGGGGTCGGCTTCACCTCCGCGCAGGCTCGCGAACTGTTCACCGACGGGCAGAACGCCACCAACGTGGCCGTCCGCGCCGTGCCAGGGGTGAGCCAGGAGGAGATGCGCGACACGCTCGCCGCCGAGTTCCCCGAGTACGAGGTGAGCACGGGCGAGGAGGTCAAGGAGAGGCTCTCCGCGCAGCTGTCGACCATCCTGGACTTCGTCAACTACTTCTTCGTGGCCTTCGGCCTGATCGCGCTGCTCGTGGGCACGTTCATCATCTACAACACCTTCTCCATGCTGGTGGCGCAGCGGTTGCGCGAACTGGCCCTGCTGCGGGCGATCGGCGCGACCCGCGGCCAGCTCACCCGGTCTGTGCTGGCCGAGGCCGCGTTGACCGGCCTGGTCGGGTCCGCGATCGGCGTGCTGGCCGGGTTCGGGCTGGCGAGGGTCATCTTCGCCGTACTCGACGCCTTCGACCTGGGGATCCCCTCCGGGACACTGGCGCTCACCCCGATGTCCGTCATCACCCCGCTGGTGCTGGGCTTCGTC
>NZ_JAALDX010000325.1 GCF_014145095.1 Dietzia sp. SLG310A2-38A2
CACCTCGGCGTGGGCGAAAGGGTCCCCGTCGGCCTCACGCCGGTTGGTGGCGGCGGCCAGCTCCCGGCCGTCCGGGCCCACCACGATCGCCCCGACCGGCACATCACCGTCGGGGGTCTCACCGGCGACCACCAGGGCCCGCCGGACCAACCGCTCGTCCGCGGACCGGGGCGACGTCGGTGACAAGGACGACATCACGGACACGACCGCCTCACGAGCATGATCGCCTCACGAGTCGGGCAGGTGCCGCTCGAGTTCCTCGCCGAAGCCCATCCGCTCGGCCAGCGACTGCAGCTGCTCGTCGGCGTAGAGGTCGGTCTCGGACACGATGATCTCCAGCACCCCCGGCGGCAACCCCACGTCCTCGAGGATCGCCATGTCCCCCTCGCCCCAGGGGTCGGCGTCCTCGAGATCCTCGTCCGGCAGGTCCACGTTGAGCTCGTCGAGCACGTCGGCGGCGAGGTCGTAGTCCAGGGACGCGGTCGCATCGGAGAGCATGAGGCGCATCCCGGAGGGGCCGGGACGCAGGATCACGAAGAACTCGTGATCGACGTCGACGAGACCGAACGAGGCCCCCTCGGTGCGCAGTGAGCGGACCTGTCGCGCGGCGTCGTCGAGACTGGTCAACGCGGCGTCGTCGAGTCTGGTGATCTGCCATGAACCGCCCGCCTGCAACACCCCGAAAGCGGAACCGGTGACGGCGTCGTCGTTGCTGTCGCTGTCGCGGGTGTTTCGGTCGGAGGTGCTGGCCATGGGCCCAACCGTAGTCTGCTGTGAGAACCTTGTCAGGTGACGGCGGTGACGGACGTGTGCGTGCTCGGGGCGGGCCTGATCGGCGGTTCGCTGCTGCGGGTCCTGGGCCCGGATCGGGCGTTCGGGTGGAACCGCTCGGCCCCCGGTGCGGAGGCCGCGACGGCCGCTGGCTTCCACGTCTCCACTGATCTGGCCGACACGCTCCGGCGGGCCGCGCGGACGGACGCCCTCGTCGTCGTCGGAGTCCCTCTGCCCGCC
>NZ_JAALDX010000326.1 GCF_014145095.1 Dietzia sp. SLG310A2-38A2
GAACCTGCTGGACAACGCGCTGCGGCACACTCCTGCCGGTGGCTCCGTCACCGTCAGCACCAGCCTGCTCGACACCGGCACCAGCACCAGGACCTCCGGAACCGACGCAGCGGCGCAGAACCGGGTGTCCGTCACGGTCACCGACACCGGCGAGGGTGTGGCCGCGCACCATCTGGATCACCTCTTCGACCGCTTTTACCGCGTGGACACCGCCCGCGGCCGACACGGCGGGGGCAGCGGCATCGGGCTGGCGATCACCCGGGCACTCGTGGAGGCGCACGGCGGCCGCGTCAGCGCGGCCAGCGACGGCCCCGGGCACGGCGCACGCTTCACCATCACGATCCCCACCACGACAGGAGGCTGATCCCATGCACGCCCACGAGCCGGACGCAGGCCAGCCGGGCCGCCCTGACCACGCCGATCACCCTGATCACGCGGATCACCCGGCCGAGGACCATCACGGCCACGCCGATCACCCGAAGGGTGGTCACCACGACCACTCCGATCACGTCCGGCTGTACGGGCGCCTCTTCTGGATCATGCTGGCCCTCGGCATCCCCACCGTCGCGTTCTCACCGATGTTCGCCATGCTTCTCGGATACGAGGTCACCGGCTGGGGACTCTGGGTCGCGCCGGCCCTGGGCACGGTCATGTACCTCTGGGGTGGGCGCCCGTTCCTGACCGGCGGCGTCGATGAGCTCCGCTCCCGCAAACCAGGGATGATGCTGCTGATCAGCCTGGGCATCACCGTCGCCTTCCTCGCCTCCTGGGGCTCGACGCTCGGGCTGCTGGGCCACGAGCTGGAGTTCTGGTGGGAGCTGGCGCTGCTGGTGGTGATCATGCTGCTGGGCCACTGGGTGGAGATGCGCTCGCTCGCCCAGACCGGGTCCGCGCTGGACTCCCTGGCCTCACTCCTGCCCGACCAGGCCGAGCGGGTGACGCCCGGCGGTGTCGAGACCGTGGAGCCGGGGGAGTTGCTCGCCGACGATGAGGTGATCGTCCGCCCGGGCGGAAACGTCCCCGCCGACGGCGTGATCACCCGGGGCTCGGCCAGCATGGACGAATCCATGATCACCGGCGAGTCCCGCACCGTGCGCAGGGGCGAGGGCGATCAGGTGGTGGCCGGGACCGTGGCCACGGACTCGGGCGTGCGTATCCGCGTGACGGCCGTCGGCGACGACACCACGCTCGCGGGCATCCGCCGACTGGTCGCCGAGGCCCAGAACTCCTCCTCGCGGGCCCAGCGGATCGCCGACCGCACCGCCGGATGGCTGTTCTGGTACGCGCTGGGGGTCGCCGCCGTGACGGCGGTGTCGTGGCAGGTCCTCGGCAACTCGGAGCAGGCGGTGGCCCGGGCGGTCACGGTCCTGGTGATTGCCTGCCCGCACGCGCTGGGTCTGGCGATCCCGTTGGTGGTCTCCATCGCCACCGAACGCGCGGCCCGCGGCGGCGTGCTGATCACCGACCGCCTGGCGCTGGAGGGCATGCGCACCGTCGACGTGGTGCTGTTCGACAAGACCGGCACCCTGACCAGGGGTGCGCCCGCTGTCACGGGCGTGGAGGTCGTGCCGGGGTGGACACACGACGAGGTGGTGCGCCTGGCCGCGGCCGCCGAGTCCGACTCCGAACACCCGCTCGCACGCGCGATCGTGGCCTCGGCCGGGGATCGGGAACTCGAGGTGCCGGACGGGGTGGACTTCGCCTCGTCACCGGCGGTGGGCGTCGAGGCACGGGTCGACGGGCGCCTGGTCCGGGTGGGCGGGCCGTACCTCCTCGAGCAGGAGGGCCTGGCCGAACTCGGCGCGGGTGGCGAGAGCACGGTGGACGCCTGGCGCGCGGAGGGGGCGACCATCCTGCACGTGGTCGTGGACCGGTCCGTGGTGGGCGCGTTGAAGCTGGTCGACGAGGTGCGTCCGGAATCGGCGACGGCCGTCGCGGCGCTCCATGAGCGGGGCGTCCAGGTACAGATGATCACCGGCGACGCCGAGGCCGTGGCCGCGGCGGTGTCGGCGGAGTTGGGCATCGACAGGTACTTCGCAGGAGTTCGGCCCGAGGACAAGGCCTCGACCGTCCGGCAGTTGCAGGAGGAGGGGTGCCGCGTGGCGATGGTCGGTGACGGCGTCAACGACGCTCCCGCGCTGGCGCAGGCCGACGTGGGCATCGCGATCGGCGCCGGCACCGACGTGGCGATCGCCTCCGCCGGGGTCGTGCTGGCGTCCGACGATCCCCGCTCGGTGGTCTCGGTGGCCGCGCTCTCCGATGCCACCTACCGGAAGATGGTGCAGAACCTGTGGTGGGCCGGCGGATACAACCTGATCTCCGTGCCGTTGGCCGCCGGTGTCCTCGCGCCGGTGGGGATCATCATGCCGATGTCGGTCGGGGCGATCCTCATGTCGCTGTCCACCGTGGTGGTGGCGGTCAACGCACAGTTGCTGCGGCGTCTGGACCTGGCACCGGACACGGTGGTGCACGGTCGGGATGAGGTGCCGGTCGCCCGGGTCAGCGGATAGCTCCGGGCACCCGGTGACTCCCGATCGCGCTGGTCACCCGATCGCGTTGGTTACCCGATCGCGCTGAGCAACTCAGCGCACGCCTTCTCACAGCGGCGGCAGGCCTCGGCGCAGATCGCGCAGTGGGCGTGCATGTCGGCGTGGTCCTCGCAGTCGTCGGCGCAGGTCGCGCACGCAGCTCGGCACGCGGTGAGCAGCTCCTTGACCGTGTCTGAGATGGTCCCGGTGCGACGGCTCAACACCGATGCCGTGGCAGCGCAGACGTCCGCGCAGTCGAGATCCGTGCGGATGCAGTCGCGTAGCTCCGCCACCGACTCCTCGGCCAGGCAGGCGTCAGCGCATGCGGTGCAGATGGTGGCGCACGCCGACGCGGCATCGATCGCCTCCGCCAACAGTTCGACGTTCAGGCCGGCGGTCGAATGGGAATGGGAATTGATCATCGCGATGGTGCTCATGGTTCCTCCTTGACCGTGTTCTTGATCGTGTTCGGCGTGGATTTCCCGGTGCTGTGGTCGGGATCCACGTGTACCCCAGGCTAGGAGCGACGGCGGGGGATGCCACCGGTTCGCGAACGGACGTTGCGGGATCGCAATGGTGGGCGGTGTCAGCGGGTGGCCAGGACGATCCGTTGCAGGTCGTCGCCCACGATCACGTCCCCGCCGTAGCCCTCCTGGGCCCAGTCGTGCCACTGGCGCCCGTCGACGACGCCGGAGTAGTCCCCGAGGTGCGTCAGGACCAGCCGCCGGGCGCCGGCACGCTCGGCGACCTGCCCCACCACCTGGACCTCGACGTGCGACTCCAGGTTGTGTTCCACCAGCGGCGGCGGCAGGTTCCCGCCGCGCACGTTGATCGCCTCGTGCACGAGCGTGTCGGTGCCGAGCGCCAACCGGTCCAGGTTCTCGCTCAGACTGGTGTCCCCGGAGAACGTCACCGACCCGTGTGCGGTGTCGAAGCGGAAGGCGAACGCGGGGAAGACCGGCCCGTGTGGGACGAGGGTCGCGGTGACCCGGACGTTCTCGTCCTCCATGACGAAGAACGGTTCCATCGGCGGGGAGGTGTCTGTATAGCTGGCGCCGACATCCGGGATCTCGATCTCGTGGACGTCGAACAGCGTGCGCGGGTCGGGCGGACCGCCGGTGGGGCCGTTGTCTCGCAGGAAGATGTTGGACGTGTACGCGTAGGCCTCGTCCAGCCGCTGCGTCATCTCCGCGGTGCCCGGGGTCGGACTCTGAGGGGCGACCACAGGGAAGTCCGGGTAGTCGTAGTTGGGCGGTCGGAGCCCGCCCGCCGAGCCCGGGCCGTACACGCCGACCGGGCCGGCGAGCTTGTCTCCGGCGGCGTTGGCGACCACCCCACCGATGAGCGCGAAGTTGTAGTAGTCCGCGATGTGGTCGGCGTGCAGGTGGGTGAGGAAGATGTCGCGGATCGCCGCCAGCTCGAGGCCCGTGAGCCCGTACTGCGTGACCGAGGAACGGCCGCAGTCGATCACGTAGGCGGCCCCGTTGACCACGAGGACTGACGCGATCCCCACCCGCGTCCTCTCGACCATCGGGCCGGCGAGTGTTCCCAGGAGCAGTAGCTCGAGCGGTTCACGTTGCTCCGAGGGGATGCCGTCCGGCGGGGTGCCGCCGGACGATCCCAGGGAGCCGGAGCCCAGTGACCCCGTGAGGCTCTGGGCTCCGGCGGAGC
>NZ_JAALDX010000327.1 GCF_014145095.1 Dietzia sp. SLG310A2-38A2
CCGGGTCCGGACCCGTCAGCTCCAGGAGCGGGGTGTGCGCGTGGTGCACGCTCGTCACCGGGACGCGGCCGTCGAGGGTCGCGCGGATCGCGGCGGTGAGCGCCTCTCGACCGCGTACCTCGGGTGCCCCGCCGCCGGCCGCCCAGGACTCGCTGACCACGTCCTCGGTGTGGCACGGCCCGTAGGCGTCCCACTGTTTGGTGTCCATGACGTACAGCCGGCGGGCGAAGACCGCGCGGATCGCCTCGAGGTCCTCCGCTTGGCACTCGTCGTGAGGCGGGCTCGCGTCGTGACGTGGGCTCACGTCGTGACGTGGGCTCACGTCGTGTAGTCGGCGTTGATCGAGATGTACTCGCGCGAGAGGTCGCAACCGTAGACCGTGCAGGCGCCGTCGGCGGAGCCTGACTCGACACCCAGGTCGACCGAGATCGTGACCTCCTCGGCCCGCATGATCTCGGTGAGCCGTTCGAGCTCGGCCTCGCCGGGGAAGGCGGGGTAGGTCTCGAGGTCGCCGAAGACGATGCGCACCCGCTCCGGGTCGATGTCCGTGTCGTCCTGGCATTTGCCGATCGCCATGGCGACGCGACCCCAGTTGGGGTCCGCCCCGTGGACGGCGGTCTTGACGAGCGGGGAGTTGAGGATCGTCTTGGCCACGCGCTTGGCCTGGTCGCGGTCGCGGGCCCCGGTGACCTCGACGGTGAGCAACTTGGTCGCCCCCTCTCCGTCGCGGGCCAGTTGGTGGGTCAGGTCCAGGCACACGGCCCCGAGGGCCCGTCGCAGCTCGACCTCGTCCACCTGCCCGGCCGCACCGCTGGCCAGGGCGATCGCGGTGTCGGAGGTCGAGGTGTCGGTGTCCACGGACAGGCAGTTGAAGGTGTCGTCCACCGCACCCCTGAACGCCGTGTCCAGCACACCGGGCTCCACGGCGGCGTCGGTGAAGATCACGGCGATCATCGTGGCCATGTCCGGTTCGACCATCCCGACCCCCTTGGCGATCCCCACGACCTGAGCGGTGCCGCCCGTCGTCGTCGTCACCTCCACCTGAGACGTCTTGGGGTGGGTATCCGTCGTCATCATCGCGCTGGCCAGTGCGACCGCGTCGGCGTCGAAGTCGGCACCGGCCAACCCGTCGAGATGAGAGCGCAGGATGGGCATGGGGTAGCGCCGGCCGATCACGCCGGTGGAGGCGATGAGCAACTCTTCCGGCGCGACGCCCACGGCGCCGGCCGCCCGCTCCAGGACCTCGCGCGCGTCGGCCATACCCTGCTCGCCGGTGGCGACGTTGGCGTTCTTGGCCACCACCACCACACCTCGCGCCCGGCCACCGGCCGCATTCTCCCGGCTGAGCACGACCGAGGGCCCGGCGAAGAGCGAACGGGTGAACACGGCCGAGGAGGTCACCGAGGGACCGTCGGCGACGACGACGAAGACGTCGTCACCGTGCTCGCGCAGACCCGCGGCCCCCGCGTGGGCGCGGAAGCCCGCGGGCAGGGGGATCGGTCCGGAGGAGCGGGTCGCGGGGCGAGTGACGTTCACGCCTCCGAGTCTAGGCCCGTCGCAAGGGCCCCGGCCGGTCGGTCAGGAGCTCCCGTTGCGACCCCCGGGCCAAAGTGTGAGATAGCTCGCACCTGAGCACTCCCAGTCGCGGCCTTCCAGTTGCTATGAATGGGGGCTTACCACCTCCGGGGTCGCATAACCCCTCGTCAGGTGGGGTTCTACGTCACGACTGGGTAACGTCGGCGTCAGTCGTTCGGATGTACCCAACGAGCGTCCGAACGACGCAGACCTCGGCGGTGGAGAGTCCACCGCCGGTACGACGAAAGGATCTACACCATGATCTCTGACTTCATCAACGGCATCGCCACCGGTTCCGCCAACGTCAACACCGGCTCCGAGGCCGCCGACTTCGGCACCGACCTCATCGCCCAGGTCCTCGGCTTCTTCGGTGGATTCGTCGAGAACTTCGGCTCCTGAGCCGACGCGCCTGACGGCGCATCGCCCGGGCCAGGCTCAGCCTGGAACGGGCACCACGTGTGACCGGCCCCGCCTCGGCGGGGCCGGTTTCCGCATTTTCAGCGCACCGGTGAGAGCTCCGGCGCACCTGGCGCGGTCCGGCCCGCCCGGTGCCATTTCCGGCGCACCGGCAGCCCGGGGGGTGCCGGTAACCTGGCCCCATGCACCTCGACCTCTCCCGTCACGTCGCCGCCGACCCCGACGCGGTCTGGGCGGTGCTCACCGACATCCCCTCCGCACACCGCACCCTGAGCGGGGTGCTGGCGGTCGAGATCCTCACCCCCGGCCCCTACCAACCGGGGCTGCGCTGGCGCGAGACGCGCAGGATGTTCGGAATGAAGGCCACGGAGGAGATGATGGTGGTCGCGGCCGAGCCTCCGCACTCCACCGCGATCGTCGCCGAGAACGGCGGCACCGAGTACAAGACCGTGTTCACCGTGACCCCGGACGCCGACGGCACCGGCTCGACCCTGCGGATGCGGTTCGGTGCCCGCACCGCACACGCCCCGGCGATCTCCCGAGTCGCGATGGCCGTGATGGGCGGCCTCGCCGAGAGGTCGACCCGTAAGGCCATGGAGAAGGACCTGGCGGACATCGCGGCGGAGGCCGAACGCCGCGCCGGCTGAGCCCGCCCCCTCCCCGCGACTCCGCTACCGTCCTGCGCGGTCCCAGAGTTCGGCGACGACCTCCGCAGCCGGCCGATCGGCGTAGGTGTCGGCCGCGCGC
>NZ_JAALDX010000328.1:0-4776 GCF_014145095.1 Dietzia sp. SLG310A2-38A2
CAGGCCGCCCATCGCACCCGCTCCGAGCACGACCGCGCGGCGACCGTCGAGACGGCGGGACGCGGACCCGGGGGCCTCGGTGGTCGCAGGAGTGGCCCCCTCGGCGAGGATTTCCGCGGCGCGGTCGAGCGCCACCGACACCACCGACGACCCCGCCGAGTCGATGCCTGTCTCGGTGTGGACGCGTTTCCCCACGTGAAGCGCCTGCTGGGCGAGTCGGTGCAGCGTGGTGCCGGCCGCGCCGATGTCGGACGCGGACTGGTAGGCAGTCCGGATCTGTCCGATGATCTGCTGCTCGCCCACGACCATCGAGTCCAGTCCCGAGGCCACCGAGAACAGGTGCTCGGCCGCCGACTCGGAATAGCGGACGTAGAGGTGGCGGCTGAGTTCGTCGGCCGACAGCCCGGAGTGCCGCGAGAGCAGACCCACCACGTCGTCGAGTGCCGGGTGGAACGCCTCCACCGCCGCGTACACCTCGACGCGGTTACAGGTGGTGACGATCATCGCCTCGTCGACGTGGCTGCCGCTGATCAGGTTCTCGGTGAGCGTGTCCCGATCGGCCTCCGCGACGGCCACCGACTCCAACAGGGCGACCGGGGCGCTGTGGTGGGACAGACCCACCAGGAGGATGCTCACGGCCGACCCCCGGACGCGAGTGCCGATGGGGCCCATGCCAGAATGGGCACCAATGCGTCAACTCGGGACACCGGGAACGACGGGACGACACTCGACGCACACGCGGAACAGTGGTCCACAGTCGGTCGTCTCCTGTCGGTGTGCACGGCTGCGTACAGGGCGATTCCCAGTGGAATCCCCTGCCGGGACGGCCGTGGCCTGAGCCTGCGATCGACCCGCAACGAACTCCACCGTAACCCGCTTGGCACCCCGGGACAAAACCGTCGCCGGGGCGGATGCTATGCCCGGGCGACGCCGTGCGGCCGCCATGAGCAGCGCGGACCCTCGGCGGCCCCGGCCCGGGTCGGGGCGCGCGCGGACACCACACCACCGGGCGCTCGTGGGCGACGTACGGTTGCGCCGTGCCACCTCGCCGCAGGTCCTCCACCACCAGGTCCTCCACCACCGTGTCCGCAGCGACACGCGCCCGGTACGCGAAGCGACGGAAGCGGCGACTCTCGAGAGTCGACAACGACCTCACCGCCCCACAGTGGGCCGACCTCCTCGACGCCTGGAGCGGGTGCGCCTACTGCCGGGCGGACGGCCCCGCACTCCAGCGCGACTGCGTCATGCCCGTGTCCCGCGGGGGGCGCTACACGCTGGAGAACGTGGTCCCCGCGTGCGCCTCCTGCAACGCGAGCAAGCACAACAGCGAGGTCACCGGGTGGCTCCGGCGCAAGAAGCTCGACGAGGGGGCGTTCCTTCTCCGGCACGCGACGATCCTGCAGGTCCTGCTCGCCGAGGAGTAGCGCGCGCCGCAGGACGGTGGACGGCAGGCTCACTCCCAGCCACGGAACGGTTCGTCGGCGGCGAGGTCGGCGCTCAGCTCGTCGTCGTCGACCTCCCAACACGAGTGCTCCGCGCCGTCCACCAGGACCACCGGCAGGCGGTCGCCGTACTCCACCGCGAGCTCGGGGTCGGCCGCACGGTCCACGTCCACCACCTCGAGCCGCGCGTGCGCCATTGCGCACAGCGGGACCAACTGCCCGTGGACCCGGACGCAGCTTCCACAACCCTCGCGGGTAAGCAGGGTCACCGTGTGCACCATGCCCTGATAGTGCCCGACCCCCTCCGGGCTCCCCTAGGATGGGGTCCCACCCCCACTAGGAGGTCCACCCGGTGAACGACCACACCGACGCCACCGACGACTCCGCCTCCGACCCCGACTCCGGGGGCAACCGCCTCCGGCTCCCCGGACGGGCGGACGTCACCAGTGCGATCGGTCGGCTGGTCTGGCGCCGGCGCAACGCCCGCGACCAGCGCGTCGCCGGCGAGGCCTCGGCCAGGAACGCGGTCAAACTCGAGCCCGGCGCCGAGCCCGGTCCCCCGCTGGCTGACGCCACGGTCACCGAGGGCGACGACGACCACGCCGCCACGCGGTTCGTGCCCGACCCTCAGGCCGCGGCGTTCTTCGACGTGGACAACACCCTGATCCAAGGCGCCTCGATCATCCTGCTGGCCCGCGGGCTGGCCAAGCACAAGTTCTTCACCGCGCAGGACGTGGCGTCGATGGCGTGGTCACAGGTCAAGTTCCGGGTCTCCGGCAAGGAGAACGCCGACGACGTGGCCGCGGGCCGGGACAAGGCGCTGAGCTTCGTCAAGGGCCACACCGTCGCCGAGCTGACCGCGTTGAGCGAGGAGGTCGTGGACACCTCGATGCTCGACCGCGTCTGGCCGGGAACGCGCTCGCTGGTGCAGATGCACCTCGACGCCGGGCAGCAGGTGTGGTTGGTCACCGCCACGCCGGTCATGCTCGCGCGGGTGATCGCGGCACGGCTCGGGCTCTCGGGTGCGCTCGGCACCGTGGCCGAGGAGGAGGACGGCGTGTACACCGGCCGACTGGTGGGCGACATCCTGCACGGGCCCGGCAAGGCGCACGCCATCTCCAACCTCGCCGAGGCCGAGGGCTTCGACCTGTCCAAGTGCTACGCATACTCGGACAGCTTCAACGACATGCCCATGCTCACGATGGTGGGCAACCCGGTGGCGATCAACCCGGACGGGCGGCTGCGCAAGTACGCCTCGGAGAACGGCTGGGACATCAAGGACTTCCGCACCGTGCGCAAGGCCGCCAAGAAGGCGGTCCCGGGGGTGATCGCGGTGGGCGGGCTCGCCGGCGCCCGGGCGGCCGTCAAGTCCTCGTACGGCGTGCGGACGAGGGGCCAGATCCGACGGATGTTCTGAGCCGGTTCGCCCGGGCACCCCACGGCCGAACACCGCACGACCGCCACGCGGCTCAGCCGAAGAAGACGCTCCCGCGGCGCGCGAGGTTCCGGAACAGGGTGTTCTGGATGGTCTCGCGGACCTGGTCGGTGATCTCGAAGACGATCATCGGGTCGTCGCCAGCATCCGGACCCAGATGCGAGGTCTCGATGGGTTCGCCGAACTCGATGGTCCACTTGGTGGGCAGCGGGATCCCGCCCAGGCCGCCGAGCAGGGGGAACGTCGGCGTGATGGGCAGATAGGGGACACCCAGCAGGCGCGCCAGCGGGGAGAACTCTCCGATCTTGGGGTAGATCTCCTCCGAGCCCACCACCGAGCACGGGATGATCGGCGCGCCGGCGTCCAGCGCCGTGGACACGAACCCACCGCGGCCGAAGCGCTGCAGCCGGTACCGGTCCGAGAACGGCTTGCCCAAGCCCTTGTAACCCTCGGGCCACACCGCCACCACGTGCCCGCTCTCGAGCAGGCGTTCCGCGTCGGCAGCGCAGGCCAGGGTCGCCCCGGCCCGCCGGGCCAGCGGTGCGGAGACCGGCAGGGTCATCGCCAGGTCGGCGGCCAGCAGCCGTAGGGCGCGGCCCGAGTGGTCGTGGACGGCCACGGTGGTCATCATCGCGTCCAACGGCAGGACCCCGGCGTGGTTGGAGACGATCAGCCCGGCACCCTCGGCGGGGATGTTCTCGGCGCCGATCACCTCGACCCGGAACCAGTGCTCGAACAACGGCCGCCACATCGGTAGCCACACGGTGCTGTGGAAGTGCTCGTCGAAGCCGAACTCGTCGACCTCGTAGCCACCGGTGACGCGCGTGGCGATCTGCTCGCCGACACTGTTGATGGCGTCGACGAGCCCCGACAGCGCGCTGACGTCGCCGGTCGCGAGCATCACGTCGACGCCCCGCGCGGCTTCGCGGACGGGACCCAGCATCTCGGCGTCGACCGGCAGCGCCTCCAGCACCTGGCCGAGGGTGTCCCGCACCGAGGTGAGGAACCGGTCGACGATCCGGCCGATCTCGGTGGCGGCGGCGTCGCTGTGGCTGGTGGCGCCGAGGAAGCCCTCGCCCACGATGCGGTCGCTCCGTGAGTCGCGGCGGCCCTCCCCCCAGCGAGGCCCGCCGAGTGGCTGGCTCAGGTCGAATTCAGGGCCCCTCACAGTGCCTCCTCCTTGCTCGGATCGGGCTTGCTCGGATCGGGTTCGTTGGGGTCGGGCAGGGCACCGATCGCCTCGAGCTCGCACAGTGTGGTGTCCACACCCGCGCGCAGCCGGTCGGCCACCGGCGCCGGGAGCATGGCGGCGACCTTGGCGGTCTTGCGCTCGAGCGTGGCGCGGGTGATCAGCGGCTCCGTCCCGGAGTCCACCAGGTAGGCGTGCAGCGCCTCCTCGGTGGAGTACCGGGGCGTGAAACCGAACTCGTCTCGCATGCGCGTGGTGTCCACGGAGCGCCCGAAGCGCAGGTACCGCAGCTGCGAGGCCCCGATGTCGCGCAGCCCCTGGCTGGACAGCAGACGCACGGCGAGCTTGAACGTCTGCGGCGGCACCGGCAGCGGGACGTGTCCGGCCCGCCGGATGGCCTGGGTGAGTGTGAGGATCCCGTCGCCGGCGATGTTGAACGTCCCCGGTGCGGCACCCATCGTGGCATGCAGGAGGGCATCGAGGGCGTCCTGCGGGTGCAGCAGCTGGATGCGGGGGTCGTAACCCGCCAGCACGGGGGCGATCGACGGCGCGAGCAGTTCCCCGAACACCGTGGGCTCGGGCAGGCCGAGGATCGCGGGGATCCGCAGGATCGTCACGTCGATGTCCGGCCGTTTGCGGGACATCCCCCGCACGTAGCCCTCGACCGACAGGTGGTCGAGGGGGATGCCGCCACTGGGTTGGCGGCGGGA
>NZ_JAALDX010000328.1:4844-6321 GCF_014145095.1 Dietzia sp. SLG310A2-38A2
CCGGGTCCACGCCCGAGGAGCCGTAGACGGTGGTCGAGGAGATCAGCACGAACCGCTTGACGGTCGCGGCCCGCCCGCAGGCCGCGATCACGTGCATCGAGCCCATGATGTTGGCCTCCTTGACGGCCGCGCGGCCGCCCGGGGCGAAGTCCGTGTGGTGCAGTCCGGCGTGGACCACGGTGTCGATGCCGGCATCGCGCAGGATCCCCTGGAGGCGCGGCGACTGCGGGTCGAGGCGGACGAACTCGGCGTCCCTCATGCGACGGCGGTGCTGTGGCGAGGGTTTGATGGAGTCGATGGCCAGGACGCGCTCGACGGATTCGGTCCGGAGCAGCATCCCCACGAGGTGTGCGCCGAGGTACCGGCTCCCGCCCACGACGGCGACAGCCCGGGCGGGCCGACGGGTTGGCGCTTCGGGGTTCACCCAGACCACTGTAGCGGTGGACCCCCACCCTCCGTTGCCCGGTCCGCGTACCCCGGACGTGCCGCTACACACACCCCCGGACACACCGATGCCCGCCACCGTTTCCGGGTGACGGGCATCTGCTACAGGCGTGAGTCCGGGCGCTACCGAGGCGCCGCCGGACTCACTTACCGAGCTTGCGACGCTGCACGCGCGTACGGCGGAGCATCTTGCGGTGCTTCTTCTTGGACATACGCTTGCGGCGCTTCTTGATCACAGAACCCATATCGGGGGTCACCTACCTGTCGACTACTGGTCTGGGGCCTTACAGCGGGCTTACTGCGTTCCGGCATCTAAGCGGGCTCGGAAGCCGGTACGGAACCCGTCCAGACTACCCGCAGGTGGGGCCGCGACGAAAACGGGCCCGGGGGCCGACCCGGAGCGGGTCAGCCGGCGGAGAAGTACGACGTGTCCAGGTACTCGTGGACCGCCTTGGAATGCACACGGAACGACCGCCCCACCCGCACTGCGGGCAGCTCGCCCGAGTGGACGAGCCGGTAGACCGTCATCTTGGACACGCGCATCAGCGCAGCGACCTCGGCTACGGTCAGGAACTGGGAACCCCCCGCCGCCTGTGCGCCGCCTTCGGTCTTGTCGGTAGTCGCCATCTCACAACCCTTCGTGGCACGCGTCGTGCCGCAGGCTTCCCCTCCTGCGGTACGGACACGCACGTGCTGGGTATGAGCCTAGCGTGAAGGGTGTGATCAATGCGACGGGAGTGGGCAAATTACTTTGACGACACGCCGCCCGACCGCTGCCTGACCCGGCCTGAACAGGGCTTGTGCTAAATGCAGCGTCCCGCCAGGTGGCTGATCTCTCACCTGGCGGGACGTGTGTGGTGTGTGGTGCGGCGCGCGCAGCGGGCGGGCGGGCGGCGGGTCAGTCGTCCCGCTCGTCGTCCTCTGCCTTCTGCGCCGCGCGGGCCAGTTCCATCGACCTGGTCGCTGACGCCTCCACCGCGTCCGCCACCGCGGACCTGAAGCCCCCGGCCTCCAGTCGCCGGATCGCCGCAGC
>NZ_JAALDX010000329.1 GCF_014145095.1 Dietzia sp. SLG310A2-38A2
TGAAGACCGCCGGGCCGGCGGCCGACGAGCCCGCGGACGCTCCCGCCGACCCGATCGTGGCCAGCTCCGGCTCGGCGACCGACGACCTGGTGGTGGGCGAGGTCCTGCGCCCGTCGGTCTCGCACGACACCCGCTTCTTCTGGGAGGGCGTCCGCGCCCACGAACTGCGTGTCCAGACGCGCGAGGACGGCTCGCTGCAGCACCCGCCCGTGCCGGCGCTGTGGAAGACCAGGTCCGAGCAGACCGACTACGTCGTGGCCTCCGGTCGCGGCACCGTCTTCAGCTTCGTCACCCACCACGCCCCGCGTGTGCCGGGCCGCACACGGTTCCCGTTCGTCATCGCCCTCGTGGAGCTGGAGGAGGGGGTGCGGATGCTCGGCGAGCTACGCGACGTCGACCCGGCCGAGGTGTCGATCGGCATGCCGGTGGAGGTCGAGTTCCTCGACATGCCCGGCGACCCGGCCGAGGACGCCGCGTTCGGCACCGAGCCGTGGACGCTGTACGCGTGGCGACCCGCCGGCGCCCCGCCGGTGGAGCGTCAGATGCCCGAGGTGAAGAAAGAGGTCGCCAAGTGAGCACCGATCGAGTGATCTGCCCCGCCGAGCCGCCCGCCGTGGCGGTGGGGGACAGGCTCCCCGAGCTGACCATCGAGGGCACCCCGACCTTCATCGTGGCCTCCGCCCTGGCGACCCGGGACTTCCAGGACGTCCACCACGACCGCGACCTCGCCCATGCCAAGGGCTCCAAGGACATCTTCGTCAACATCCTCACCGACACCGGCCTGGTGCAGCGGTTCGTCACCGACTGGGCGGGCCGGCGCGCACGGATCACCTCGATCAGGCTGCGCCTCGGCGTGCCCTGGTACGCCTACGACTCCCTCACCCTGACCGGTGAGGTCACGGGGGTCGACGACGACGGGTTGGTCACGGTGAAGATCGTCGGCACGGACTCGTTGGGCGCGCACGTCACCTCGACGGCGACCCTCTACATGAATGGAGACCCGCAGTGAGCACCCTGGCAGACAAGGCTGCGATCGTCGGGATCGGCGCCACCGACTTCTCCAAGGACTCGGGCCGCTCCGAGCTGCGCCTGGCCGCCGAGGCCGTGCGCGCGGCCGTGGCTGACGCGGGGCTACAGCCGGCCGATGTCGACGGACTGGTGTCGTTCACCATGGACACCAACACCGAGATCGCGGTCGCCCGCGCCGCCGGCATCGGCTCACTGAACTTCTTCTCCCGCATCCACTACGGCGGCGGTGCCGCGTGCGCGACCGTGCAGCAGGCCGCGATGGCCGTGGCGACGGGCGTGGCCGAGGTCGTGGTCTGCTACCGCGCGTTCAACGAGCGCTCCGGGATGCGGTTCGGCCAGGTCAACTCCGCACTGGTCCAGCAGGTCAACTCCTCCGGTACGGACAACGCCTTCTCCTACCCGCACGGGCTCTCGACCCCGGCGGGCTTCGTGGCCATGGTCGCGCAGCGCTACATGCACGAGTACGGAGCCATCAGCGAGGACTTCGGCCGGGTCGCGGTGGTGGATCGCAAACACGCCGCCGCCAACCCGGCCGCGTTCTTCCACGGCAAGCCCATCACGCTCGCCGACCACCAGAGCTCGCGCTACATCGCCGAGCCGCTGCACCTGCTGGACTGCTGCCAGGAGTCCGACGGCGGACAGGCGATCGTCGTGACGACCCCCGAGCGGGCGCGTGACCTGCCGCATCGGCCGGTGTCGATCGCGGCGGCCGCCTCGGGCTCGGGGCCGGACCAGTACATCATGACCTCGTACTACCGCCCGGAGCTCGCGGGACTGCCCGAGATGGGCATCGTCGGCGACCAGCTGTGGGCCCAGTCCGGCCTGCGTCCGCAGGACATGGACATGGCGGTGCTCTACGACCACTTCACGCCGTACGTCCTCATGCAGCTCGAGGAACTGGGCTTCTGTGGCCGAGGAGAGGCCAAGGACTTCGTCCGCGAACCGGGTGCGCTCGAGGTGGGCGGCCGACTGCCGCTCAACACGCACGGTGGCCAGCTGGGTGAGGCCTACATCCACGGCATGAACGGCATCGCCGAGGGCGTGCGTCAGCTGCGGGGCGACTCGGTCAACCAGGTGCCGGGTGCCGAGAAACTGGTCGTGACCGCGGGTACCGGCGTGCCGACGTCGGGCCTGGTGCTGACGGTCTGACCGGAGTGCTCAGCCGCGCAGGCACCCGCGGACGAACGACCCGATGTCGCGCACCGCGACCTTGGCCTCGGGGACGAGGGGGTGGAACACCTGGAACACGTGGAACTGGTGTGGCCACAGCTGGAACTCGTGACGGACCCCGTGCTCGGCGAAACGCTCGGCGAGGTTCTCGATCCCCCCGCAGAAGATCTCCTCGCCGCCGCACTGGATGAGGAACGGCGGCCAGTCGGGGGACGGGACGTGGTTGATCGGCGAGATCGCGGGGTCCTCCGGGTCCACTCCCGGTGCGTACTGCCGTCGGCAGAGCTCGGCCAGGCCCAGGGCGAGGAACGGGTCCTTGCGGGTGCGGTCGCGGGCGGTCATGTCCGTGAAGTCCAGGTCCACCCACGGCGAGAGCAGGACGACCCCCGCCGGCATCGCGGCCTGCTTCTTCTCGAGGGCCGCCACGAGTTGGAGGGCGAGGTTGCCGCCGGCGGAGTCCCCGGCCACCACGATGTCCTCCGCCCGGAAGCCCATGCTCAGCAGCCACTCCCAGCCCGCGAGGGTGTCCTCCGTGGCCGCGGGGTGCGGATGCTCCGGTGCGAGCCTGTAGTCGGGCAGGAAGACGGGCACGCCGGTCTCGCTGGCGATCCGCGACGCCAGGGCCTTGTGCGACCAGGGTGAACCGAAGGTGAAGCCGCCCCCGTGGATGTGGAAGATCACCTTGTCCGAGTGGAAGAACCGCTTACGACCCACCCAGAGCCCGGGAACGGGGCCGTCCGAGGACCAGTCGTTGGTGGTCTCGAGGGCGGCCGCCCGGCCGGCTCCGGACGTCAGTGCTCGCAGTCGGCCGAGGGACACGTCGGTCGCCGGCATCTTGTCGAGGGCCGGGCGGACGAACATCCTCAGTCCTCCGGCCAGTCCGCGGGACCGGAGGGTCCCCTGAGCCCCCGGGCCGGTCAGTGCCGGTCTCCGGGCGGACGGTCGATCCGCCTCCGGGGCGGCCGATCGGCGACCGTCCACCGGGACGGTCCCCGCCCGGGTGGCGTGGGGCAGCATCAGGCCCCCGTCGTAGGGCGCGCGGCTCTCTGGGGACCGCCGTGAACTCATGTCCAAAATGTAGGCGCTCGGGGGCGTGGGGTCACGCATAATCGTTGTCGTGGACACGACTTGCTCTAGAACTCGTTCTACTTATTGAGAGTTTGGCCTGATCAGGGTGCCGTCTGGACATGAGAACAAGTTCAGGTCACAATGTGAGGACAGCCACATTTCGTCCGCCCTCGCGAAGGATTCTGCCATGACCGAAGCTGCTGACCATTCGACCGATCCGCTCGCCGGAACCAACCCGGAGATGAACCAGGCCGCGGTGTTCGAGGCCGTCGCCGACAAGATCCCGGACAACGCACTGTTGACCATGGACGGCGTCGACTACACCTACCGTCAGGTCGACGATCTCGCCAACCAGATGGGTCACCTGCTCCGCGCACACGGTGCGGAGCCGCTCAGCCACGTCGCGCTGTACATGAAGAACAGCGCCGCGCACATGGCGGCCATCATCGGGTGCATGAAGACCCGGGTGGCCGGGATCAACGTGAACTACCGGTACACCGCGCCCGAGTTGGTCTACCTGTTCAACGACTCCAAGTCGATCGCCGTGTTGGTCGACGCCGAGTTCGCCGAGACCATGGCCGCCGCGGTCCCGAAGCTCGAGACCGTGCGCACGGTGATCGTGTTCGGCGGAGTCCCGGAGGTCCTGGCCTCGGCATGTGCCGAGAGGGGCCTCACGGTGGTGGACGGGGACACCGAGTGGCCGGCACAGTCGGCGGAGCGGGACTTCGAGCCCGTCCGCGGCGACGACCACTGGATCGTCTACACCGGCGGGACCACCGGCTTCCCCAAGGGCGTGCAGTGGCACATGTCGGACTACTTCTACGCGTGCCTGTCCGGTGGCAACCCCTACGGTGACAAGCGGCACAGCCCCGCCGAGGTCGCCGACAACGTCTCGCCCGAGGGCGGGATGAAGGTGGTCATCTCGGCCCCGCTCATGCACGGTGCAGGCCTGTTCACGCTGCTGACCTTCGTCAACCTCGGAGGCCACCTGATCATGTTCCGCGAGTTCGACGCGGCGGAGATCATCCGTGCGACCGCCGAGCACAAGGCCCACATCCTCATGTTCGTCGGCGACGGCATGGCGGTGCCGCTGACCGACGAGCTGGTCAAGGGCACCGAGACCATGGACTTCAGCACGCTGTTCATGATGGCTTCCGGTGGCGGCATCTGGTCCAAGTCCAGCCGCGAGCGTGTGCTCGAGGTGCTGCCCAACATCATCATCCGCGACAACTTCGGCGCCTCGGAGGCCGGCAACGACGGCGAGCTGGGGATGAGCGAGTCCGGCGAGATGACCATCCCGGCCAGCCCCAAGCTCGGCCTGGTCGACGAGGACTTCCGGCCCATCGAGCCGGGCTCGGACGAGATCGGTTACATCGTCCGCCGCGGGCACCTGCCGATCGGCTACTGGAACGACCCGGAGAAGACCGCCAAGACGTTCCCCGTGGTCGACGGCCGACGCGTCTCGGTGCTGGGCGACATGGGCCAGCTCCGCGAGGACGGCACCATCGTGTTCCTCGGCCGCGGCTCGGGGTGCATCAACACCGGCGGCGAGAAGGTCTTCCCGGAGGAGGTCGAGCAGGCGCTCAAGGCGCACCCCGCCGTGCACGACGCGCTGGTCGCCGGGGCGCCGGACCCGCGCTACGGCCAGAAGGTCGCCGCCGTGGTCTCGTTCCGCGAGGGCCAGTCGGTCGAGCAGGACGAGCTGTCCGAGTTCCTGCGTCAGTCCCTGGCCAACTACAAGGTCCCCAAGGTGATCGTGGACGTGCCCGAGATCCGCCGCTCGCCCGCGGGCAAGGCCGACTACAAGTGGGCCAAGGACCAGCTGCCCGCGAGCTGACGGCAAGGCGCTAGTCCGTCGCGAGGATCCGCTCGACCGCGCCCAGCGGGACCCCCATCCAGCTGGGCCGGTTGCGCGACTCGTACACCACCTCGTAGAGGGCCTTGTCCAGCGTGTACGCCCGGAGGAGCGCACCGGTGTCGCGCGGGTCGGAGTCGCTGACCTCGGCGTACCCGGCGCAGAAGGCGTCGACGTTGCGGTCCCG
>NZ_JAALDX010000032.1 GCF_014145095.1 Dietzia sp. SLG310A2-38A2
GAACAGCAGCACCACCGCCGCGACCGCCGCGACCAGCCCCAGCGCGAGCAGGGCGTCGGAGATCCCGGTCACGAAGACGTCGGCGGCGGCATCGACTATCCCCTGGAGCGCCGGCCCGGCCACGGCGACAAACTCGACCGCGCCCGCGAAGGAGCTCTCCACCGCCTGTCTTCCGGACTCGGGCACGCCGGGCAGGACGTCGACGATCCCGGTGGCGTAGCGGCCGGCCAGGATGCTGCCCGAGAGCGCGATGCCGATCGCGGCGCCCACCTCGCGCATCGCATCGTTGACGGCGGCGGCCACCCCCTGCTCGTCGGCGGAGATGTCGGAGACGATCGCCGAGGTCGCCGGTGCCGTCGAGAGCCCCAGACCCACGCCCGCCGCGAGCATCGGCCACATGATGTCCCAATAGGAGGAGTCGACGCCCAGCCGGGAGAGCAGGATCATCCCGGCCGCGATCGCGCCGACGCCCACCACGGAGACGACCCGCAGCCCGACCACGGCGGTGATGCGGGGCGAGATGAGCGAGAACACCAGAACCGGCAGCGCCATCGGTGCCAACGCCAGGGAGGCGGCGATCGGGTCGTATCCCTTGACCAACTGCAGGTACTGCACGATCAGCAGGAAGAACCCGAAGATCGTGAGGAACTGCATCCCGACGGAGATGGAACCCGTGGCGAAGCCCCGCCGGCGGAAGTACCGCACGTCGAGGAGGGGGTCGGTGGCACGGAGTTCGACCAGGACGAAGGCCAGCAGGCTCACCGCGGCCACGATGAGGATGACGACGACGAGGGGTTCGGAGAAACTCGTGTGTGCACCCTCGATGAGGCCAAAGACGACGCCACCGACCGCCAGCGCCGAGAACACGGACCCCAACACGTCCGGCCGACCGTGCCGGGAGGCCACGGATTCACCGATCGTGAGGGCGGCCAGGAGCACCAGCAGACCGATGCCGGAGTAGACCACGAAGATCGCTTTCCACGACCACACCTCCAGCATGACCCCCGAGCTGAGCAGGCCGACGATCCCGCCGATGCCCGCGAACCCGGCCCACATGCCCACTGCGGAGCCGCGGCGTTCCGACGGGAAACTGGCGGTGAGCAGCGAGAGTGTGGAGGGCATGACGAACGCCGCGCCCACTCCGGCCACCGCACGCAGGATGATCACCCACAGTGGCGAGTCCAGCCAGATCGGCAGGGCCGAGGACACGGTGAACAGGGCCAGCCCCACGATGAGGGTGGCCCGGCGGCCGAAGCGGTCGCCCAGGGCGCCGGCGGTGAGCACGAGCGCGGCGAGGGCCAGGGTGTAGGAGTCGACGATCCAGGTGAGCTGGGCCTGGGTGGCCCCGGTGGCCACGGCGATGTCCGGCAGGGAGGTGTACAGCGCGGACATCGTGGCGACGACGAGCGACACCGCCACGATGTTGACGAACAGCAGCCAGCGGCGCCGTCCGGCGGTCATGTCCAGCACGTGGGCTCCCTGAGGTCGGAGGTGGCGGCGTCTAAAGAAACGATACCGCCGGTATCGGTTGGGTCACCACACCGTATCCCACTCGGGCCCGTCACAATGGACCCATGCAGTCTCCGACCGATCCGCGCCGCGCACGCTCGCGGGGCAAACTCCTGGACGCCGCGGTGGATCTGCTCCTGTCAGGTGGCGCCGCGGCGGTGACGGTGGACGCGGTCACCCGCGTGTCCGGTGTCGCCCGGACCACGCTGTACCGCAACTTCCCCTCCACCGACTCCCTGATCGCCGCGGCGTTCCGGCGCCTGCTTCCGACTCCGGAGCCACCACCGAGTGACGCCCCGGTGCGCGAGCAGCTTCTGGAGCTGTGCACGACCATGGCGCGCCTGCTCCAGGACGCGCCCATGCAGCAGTCGATGTGGGGGTGGCTGGCGATGGGCCGGGGCGCCGGGAACGACGACGAGGTGGGCGAGCTGCGCCGCGGCGTCGTGGACTCCTACGCCGCACCCCTGCACGCGGTCCTGTCCGCCGCCGAGTCCGACGGCACGCTGATCCCCGGGGACCGAGATCTGGCGGTGGCCCAGCTCGCCGGGCCGGTGGTCCTCGCGCGGATGATCGGACTGCGACCGTTCACCGCCGCGGACATCGAGCTGCTCGTCGACGACTTCCTGCGCAGCCGACTGGCAGGGGA
>NZ_JAALDX010000330.1:0-2732 GCF_014145095.1 Dietzia sp. SLG310A2-38A2
GGCGGGGTGGGTCTTCCTCGCCCTCGCGGCCCTCGCGTTGTCGGTCGCCGCGGCGGTCGCCGTCAACCGGAGGTTCCGTGCCGGGCCCGACGGAGTCGCCGGACCCCAGGACGTCGCGGGGGAGCCCGACGATCCGCTCGGTCCCGACGACACCCCCGATCCCGATGACACGCTGCCCGGACCGTATCCCCACCCGGCCACGGCGGCAGACCCCCACCAGCCCACGTCCGTCCTCGAGCAAAGGGACCCCCGATGACCAGTCAACTGCGATCGACATACCGCCGCGCCACCGCGCTGGCGCTGGCGCTGGTACTCGCCCTGGGTGCGTTGACGGGTGCGCTGGTGGGTGCCCCGTCCGCGCGTGCGCAGGGCTCGGCGGTCGAGCTGACCGACGCGGAGTTCCGATGGGGGCTCAGCAGGCAGAGCTCGGGTCCCAGCCACGGCCCCGGACTCAACTTTCTCTCCGCAGGTGACAGTTCTGCGGCGCTCACCGGGTCCGGGGCGACGATCACCGAGCAGACGTGGAGGGCCACGTCGGGCAACGTGACGATCGACAAGCGCCCCTCGAGCGGGGCCCCGGCGGCGGCCACCTGGGCCGGCACGCAGACCGATCAGGCGGGCACGCCGATCCGGTACGGCGCCTCGAGCAAGTACAGCGGCCTCGAGATGGTCTTCGGCAAGGGCGCCGGAGTCGTCGACGCCGGGGCGGGCACCGCCGAGATCGAGTGGAAGGGCACCGCCTCGGTCCTGTACTACTCGGGCCTGGTGTTCCTCAGCATCACCGACCCGGTTCTCACCGTCACACCCACCAAGGCGACGGTCACCGCGACCCTGGGTGGGCGACGGAGCTCACAGGACAACCCCGAGGTGTCGGTCCCGATCCCGTCGCGCACCGTGGTCGTCGCGAACCTGTCCCGCAACCGCGTCGAACTGGGCGGGAAGAAGGGCTTCTCCGTGACCCCCGAATACCTCCGGGTGCCCTATTCCGCAAAGCCGGGGGAGAATACCCAGTCGAGAGATGGGGATAACTGGGGAGCATTCCCCAGTGAATTCGTGGACTTTGCCGCGGACGCCGGATCGGGAGGATTCTGGTATTCCACCGGGACCTCCGACAGCGCGAAACCCGCACTCCCGATAGCGGTGAGTTGGAATTCGGATGAACCCGAGGAAATGCCGAATTCCGGGGGTTCGGGTGGTTCGAGAGGAATCGTGGGTCAGGTCCTCGACAACACGGTCGAACAGATTCTCCGCGCCGCGGGCGACGACGTCGCCGACACCGCTGCCGCCTGGATGGACGAGGCGTGGAAGCCACTCCAGCCCGATGCGGTGAGGGAGGTTCGCGAGGGAACGGGCCCGGCCGGGGGGTCCGAACCCCCGGCCGCCGCGGGGGGTCGCGTCGACGAGGTCTTCGAGGAGCATTTCGAGGAGTACTACGCCTCAGGCTCTCCGGTGACCGCCGGCACCGTGGGCGGCACGGTCGCCTCGATCCCCGCGCCCCCCTCAAGTCCCTCCCCGGGTGGTTCCGCGCCCGCGCCCGCGGCGCCAGCCGCCTTCGCCGACCACTCGACGATCCCGGTGGCGGCCAACTCCCCGCTTCACGGTGCCGACGTGGTCTATTCCCAGACTTCCGCCTCCCAGAAGGCCGGAAACCCCACCCACCAATGGCAGTGGTGGGTGGGGACCGCATTGCTCGCGCTCGCGGCAGTGCTGTTCTACCAGACAGTTCGACGAAAGGACTGATGTGAAGACTTCTCGATCCCGGCTCGCGCTCGCCGGTCGACGGGGCACGATGCTGGGGGCAACACTCGCGTTGCTCGCCGGAGTCGTCGCCGCCCCGGCGGCCCAGGCCCAGGACGTCACCCCGGGAACCGTCTCGGACGCCTCGTTCGTCTGGGGCATCAGCGGATACGCCCAGAAGGGCATCTTCGGACCGTGGCGCATCTTCGACGCCTCCGGTGACGCCTCGGCGCTCGTCGGGTCGGTCTCGGGTGGCACGCAGACCGAGTACACACCGGGGGCGTTCCCGGCCACGTCGATGCCGGTCAGGGTGGTCGACGGCCACCAGGCGACGCCCAACGCGATCAAGTTCTCCGACGGTGAGGGAGCCCGCGGGGTGGACGGCACGGTCACCATCGACTGGGACGGCGAGATCACCTTCAACGCCTACCCCGCCAACCTCAACGCCCCGGACGAGACCCTGGCCGACCCCAGGCTCACGGTGAACGCCGACGGTTCCGGAACGCTCGACGCCGATGTCACCATCGGTGCGGCGAATGACATGGACGGCAACCCCACGCCCGAGGTCAACGCGGGCCGCACGCCCGTCCTGTCGTTCGGGCCGGGTGCCGCACAGGTGGCACAGGACGGCACCATCACCCTGTCCCCCCGGTACGCGGGAGTGCAGCACAACGGTGGGAACCAGGACCGGACCTGCACCGCGCCGAACGTCTGGGGCGCGTGGACGCCCGAGTGGCTGGCGGCCGTGCCGGGTTCGGTGCACCCGCACTACTACAACACCGGGTGCGGGGGAGACCAGAACCTCAAGGGCCCGCTGCCTCTCCAGGTCACCTACGACCTGACCGAGGACGAGACCCAGGTGCCCGTCGGCACCCCGAAGATCCAGCTCTCGGAAGCCACACTCGCCGCTGACGGCAGCCACCAGGTGACCATCACCGGCACGGGCTTCAACGACCAGTCCGTGGTGGGTGTCCGCCCGCCACTGGCGGGTAAGA
>NZ_JAALDX010000330.1:2783-3219 GCF_014145095.1 Dietzia sp. SLG310A2-38A2
TTCTACCTGGTCTTCGGTAAGTTCGAGGACGCGTGGAAGCCGTCCGCGGGCGGCACCTCGGCGGCGCGCAAGGTGGTCGAGCAGAAGTGGGTGCTCGGTGCCGAGTACCACTCCGTGATCGGCGGCGCCGCGGCCGGTGCCGTCGAACTGCTGCCCGACGGCAGCTTCTCCACGACCGTCACCGTCTCGAAGGACGCGGCCGACGCGAAGTCCGAGACGGGCAGCTACGGCATCTACACCTACGCGGCCTCCGGTGCGGTCCACGCGCCGTGGGAGCTCAGTGCGCCGATCACCTTCACCAGTGGCGAGGATGACGATGACGACGACACCGGCACGGGCGGCGGCTCGCTCTCCGGCATGACGAACCTCTTCGGCAGCCTGATGTAGGTCGGGTGCAGAACGGGCGCGGCCCCGACACCCTCCCAGGGTGTCGGGG
>NZ_JAALDX010000330.1:3260-8912 GCF_014145095.1 Dietzia sp. SLG310A2-38A2
CCGCTTCTCGTCGGGGTAGCCAGGGTGGGCGGTCAGGGGCACGACTCCGCCTGAGGCGACTGATGCCCCGGATCCGTGGAGGATCCGGGGCATCGAGCGCCGGGGACGGTCAGCGAATTCCCTGAGCCTCCAGGTCGAGGAAGACCTGGTGGTTGAGCTCGAAGGCCCGGGTGGCGGCGGCCAGGGCGGATCCGCGGTCGGCCTCGCTCAGCGGGAGGGCGTCGAGCGCGGCCCGGTAGTCGTCCTTGTAGACCTTGGGCTTGGCGATGTCGAAGTCGTAGAAGCTCAGACCGGTCTCGATGCCGTAGTGGCGGCGCACCATCGTCCTGATGATCTGCCCGCCCGAGAGGTCACCGAGGTACCGGACGTAGTGGTGCCCGATCAGGGCGGCCGGGTCGGTCGCGCACGCGCGAAGCTCGGCCACGTAGGCCTCGGTGGCGGGCACCAGGATGTCGCAGGAGCGGCCCTGGGCGCGGTGCGACTCCAAGTCGGCACGCAGTGCATCGGTACGGTCGAGGCGCGGATCGAGGATGGCCGACAGACGGGGGTCCGTGCCGACCCCCCGGCAGGCGTCCTCCAGGGCCTCGTAGACGGGCAGGGACTGCCGGAGGAGTGCCACCAGACCTTCCGGGGTGCCCTCACCGTTCATCAGGCGGGTGATGAACGAGGCGTTCTCCGCCTGTTCATGCGCGGCCATCGTCGAGTCGTGTAATGCTCTCGACAGGGGTGCGGAAATGATCGTCTCCATTGGTCCTCCGGGCTTGTTAGGTATGCCTAAAGAGAGTACGGCAACAATAAGACGATAGCCATACCGGTAGTGATGTTGAGTAACGTGAACAATGCCGGGAGTTCGGGGGGAAATGTACCGACCGGATAATGCGGATGGTGCTCTCCCCCGGAATTCTCGCGGGGGCCGCTGTCGAATAGAAGGGACTATCGGGTGGACGCCATCGTCACCGCCGACGAGCTGACTCCGGGTGATCGTCTCGAACTCGGCCACCTCACGCTCACGGCGGAGGAGATCGTCGGGTTCGCGCGGCAGTGGGATCCGCAGTGGTTCCACACGGATCCCGTGGCGGCCGCGCGCGGCCACCACGGCGGGGTGATCGCCAGCGGGATCCACACCCTGGCGGTCCTGCAGCGGCTCTGCGTCGAGTCGGTCTATTCGAGGTGGGCGGTAATCGCCGGACGGGGGTTCGACCGCCTCCGCTTCACGGCGCCTGTCCGGCCGGGGGACACGCTGACCGGCTCGGTGCACGTCACCGAGGTGAGCCCGGACGAGACGAGAGGTCGGGTGGGGATGGAACTGGAGATGCGCAACCAGGACGGGGCCGTGGTGCTGACCGCCACGATGACGGTGTTCCTGTGGCGCAGTGGCCACGGGCCCACCCGCCCCCGGGGAGAACAAGCGGAGTAGACCGGGTGTGCGGCTGCCCGCGCTCAACCGCGCTCGGCGGCGACCCTGCCCATCCGCACGAACGCCTCGGTGAGAAGTTCCTCCGAGCACGCGAAGTTCACGCGCGCGAACCCCTTGCCCTGGGAGCCGAAGGCGGGACCGTTGCTCAGCGCCACCCGACCGTCGTCGAGGAACGCCGCAGCGGGGTCGTCCCCGAGGCCGGGGTAGGAGCGCAGGTCCAGCCACGCCACGAACCCGGCGTCGGGCCGGCGCCACCGTGCGCGGGGCAGGTGCTCGGCCAGCAGCTGCTCCATGAGGTCGAGGTTGGCGGCCAGGGCGGCGTTCATGCTCTCGAGCCACTCCAGGGACCCGGTCAACGCGGCCTCCGCGGCGAGCGCCCCGAAGTGCCCCACGGCGCCCGACAGCGCCGAGCGCCGGACGTGGAACCGTTCCGGGTTCCCGTTGACGACGAACGCGCACTTGAGTCCGGCGAGGTTGAACGCCTTGGAGGCGGACGAGATGGCCAGCCCCACCTCGCGGGCGGTGTCGGAGGCGGCGAGGAACGAGGAGAACTCGATCCCGGGCATGGTCAGCGGCGCCCAGATCTCGTCGGAGACCACCACGGCGTCGTACCGTGCCGCCAGGTCGGCGAGTGAGGCCAGCTCGTCGGTGGAGTGCAGTACCCCGGTGGGGTTGTGTGGGTGGCTCAGCAGCACGGCCCGGGCCCCGTCGGCCAGGGCGCGCTCGATGCCCGCCAAGTCCAGTCGCGGGTCCTCGCCGTCGTGATCGATCAACGGCACCGCGACCGGTGACATCCCCACCCGCCGAATCCACGGTCCGAACGGCATGTAGACCGGCGGCGTGTAGACCACCCCGCTGCCGGCCGGCAGGATCCGTGCGAGTGATTCGCGCACCCCCACGCCGACATCGTTGACGGGGACCACCGACTCCTCCGGAACGTCGAACCCGAACCTGGAGTAGTAGCGGGCGCACACCCCGGCGAGTCGCTCGATCTCCGCGAAGTACCCGGTGTCGCCGTCGGCCACGGCCGCGGCGAGGCGCTCCCGGATCGCCGGGGCCAGCAGGACGTCGGTCTCCGCCACGAACAGTGGCAGGACGTCCTCCGGATACGCCACCCACTTCTGGCTCCGGCGCCTGCGAAGGACGGACTCGGGGACATCCAGGGGGAACGGCACAGCGGTGGGTCCTTTCGGCCAGAGCGGGCAGGACACCAGGTTAGTTCGCGGTGTCGACCACGTCAGCTTCCGGGGAGTGCACCCGGCGCCAGCCACACGTCCGCGTCGGGTCGGTCGCTACCGAACGGCATCATCGTCGAGTAGGTGGTCCCCGAACCGGTGGGGACGAAGATCCCTCCGGAGTCGTAGTCCCAGCCCCTCTCCAGTGCGAAGCGGTACCCGGCCCGGTAGGCATCACCCCCCCAGGGCGCCGAGGAGCCGTTCCATAGGTCACTCAGGACAGAGAACCGTCGCAACTCGGTAGCCTGCCCGTCCGGCCCCACCTGCCAGCAGCGTTCCCCGGGCCTGCTCCAATATGCGGTGCACCAGGTGGGAGAATCCGCGGGGGCCTGCGAGATGACCCGCAGCGGAATCGGACCGGGTTCCCAGAAGCCGGGCTCGTCGGGACCGACTGTGGTTTGTGAGTCGACGAACCACGCGTCAGCCGGGATCGGTGCGGGCGGTGGGAACGGGGGCTGCCACGTGTCGGTCTGCTGTGCAGTGGCCGCGGGCGCCAGCCCCGCGGCGAGGGCGAGCGCGGACAACACGGCGGCCAGTCGGCGGAATGAGAACGGGTGTGACATACGGGTCATCACATCACGTCGCTCGACCCCTCACGGCCGGAACGGCACGACGTGAGGACACCGTGACCATCACGTCATACCGGGTAGCGCCGGGGAAACAGGGCGTGCATACGGTCAGTCCGCAGGGACACCGAGGGGGTGTCCACGTCACTAGAGAGGGGGTCGACCTCATGTCGCGCTCACACGTCATCGAGAACTGGGATCCGGAGGACGACGCGCAGTGGAAGTCGGGCGGCAAGAAGACCGCCATGCGCAACCTCTATTGGTCGGTCTTCGCCGAGCACGTCGGGTTCTCGGTATGGACCCTGTTCGCCGTCATGGTGTTGTTCATGCCCGAGGACGTCTACGGGCTGGACGCGCCCGACAAGTTCCTCGTCTCCGCGGTGGTCACGCTGACCGGTGCCTTCCTGCGCATCCCGTACACGCTCGCCACCGCGACCTTCGGCGGCCGCAACTGGACCATGTTCTCGGCCTTCGTCCTGCTCATCCCCGCGGTCGGGATGCTGTGGATCATGGCGAACCCGGGCCAACCGCTCTGGATGTACCTCGTCGTGGGCGCGGTCGCCGGACTCGGCGGCGCCAACTTCGCGTCGTCCATGACCAACATCAACGCCTTCTTCCCCCAGCGGGAGAAGGGTTGGGCCCTCGGCCTCAACGCGGGTGGGGGCAACCTGGGCGTCGCCACGATCCAGGTCGTGGGGCTGATCGTGATCGCCCTGGCCGGCAACCGGTCGCCCCACTGGGTGATCGGTGTCTACATCGTCCTGCTCGTCGTCGCGGGGATCGGCGCGGCACTGAAGATGGACAACCTCGCGCACCAGACCGTGGACGTGCAGAGCATGAAGGACATGGCCCGCGACAAGGACGGATGGGTGCTGTCACTGCTGTACATCGGCACCTTCGGTTCGTTCATCGGCTTCGCCTTCGCGTTCGGCCAGATGCTCACCATGACCTTCACCGGGAACGGCCAGGAGCCGGCCCAGGCGGCGCTGCACGCGGCTCAGATCACCTTCCTCGGGCCACTGTTGGGCTCGCTCACCCGCATGGCCGGTGGTCGGATCTCCGACCGCTTCGGGGGAGCCCGGGTGACCTTCGTGACCTTCTGCGGAATGGCGGTCACCACGGTGGCGCTCGTGTACACCTCGAACGTCCAGGCGACGAACGACGGCCGGCTCGCCGGCGGCGCGCTCGTCCTGTTCTTCGCGGCCTTCCTGACGCTCTTCGGGCTCACCGGGGTGGGTAACGCCTCGGTGTACAAGATGATCCCGTCCGTCTTCGAGGCGCGCAGCCACACGCTCGGCCTCGACGAGGCCGCGCGGACGTCCTGGTCGCGGGCCCACGCGGGAGCACTCATCGGGGTCGCCGGCGCGATCGGTGCGTTCGGCGGTTTCCTCATCAACATGACCCTGCGCACCTCCTACCAGTCCTCTGGTGCGGCCACGTCGGCGTTCGTCGTGTTCATGGTGTTCTACGTGGTGGCCGCGATCGTCACGCGCGTCGTCTACATGCGGGCCTCCGCAGGGGTCGACGCGGTCTCCGCGGCACCCACCGCGCCACGGGTCCCCGTGGGCGCCGAGGCCTGACCGAGCACGGCTGACGATCGAGACGAAGAGGACACATGGTGCACGCGTTGACGACGACCGGCCCCCCGACACACACCCACTGCCCGTACTGCGCGCTCCAGTGCGCGATGTCGGTGACCCCGTCCGCCGATGGCGGACAGGCGACGATCACCCCGGAGCAGTTCCCCACCAACAGGGGCGGGTTGTGCCGGAAGGGCTGGACGTCGGCGACGTTGCTCGACCACCCGGATCGGATCACCACGCCGCTGATCCGGGTGGACGGGCACCTGCAGCCGACCGACTGGGACACCGCGCTGACCCGGGTCACCGACGGTATCCGGCGTGCGCAGGCCGCGGGGGGCCCCGACGCCGTGGCGGTCTTCGGCGGGGGTGGCCTCACCAACGAGAAGGCGTACACACTCGGCAAATTCACCCGGCTCGCGCTGGGGAGCAGGCTCGTGGACTACAACGGGCGCTGGTGCATGTCGAGTGCGGCGGCCGGGGCGAACCGGAGTTTCGGGCTGGACCGCGGGTTGCCGTTCCCCGTGACCGACCTCGATGACGCCCGGGCGGTGCTCCTCATCGGTGCGAACCCCGCCGACACCATGCCTCCGTTCGTCCAGCATCTCGACACGGCCGCGGCGGCCGGCGGCATGGTGGTGGCGGACCCTCGGCTCAGCGCGACCGCACACCGGGCCGTCGACGGCGGCGGTATCCACCTGCGGCTGCGGCCGGGCACGGATTCGGCGCTGGCACTGGGGCTGCTGCACGTTGCCGTGGTGGGCGGGCACCTGGACACCGACTACGTCTCAGCTCGCACGTCGGGTTTCGACGACGCGTGGGCGATCGCGGCGGACTGGATGCCCGATCGAACC
>NZ_JAALDX010000331.1 GCF_014145095.1 Dietzia sp. SLG310A2-38A2
GGGGATCCCCGGGGGCGGCCGCCTCTACCGCGTGTGGAGCGGAACGATCGGCCCGTGGCCGGATCAGCTCTGCTCGGCGGCCGCCTTCTTCAGCGACTCGGTCGGCGCGAAACGCTCTCCGTACTTCGCGGCCAGTTCCTCGGCGCGGGCGACGAAGCCCGTGTAGCCCGAGGCGACGTGCTCGCCCGGTCCGGAGTAGTTCTTGGCGTACTGGCGGGTCCCGCCCGTCCACGCCGGGAACCCGATGCCGATGATGGAACCGATGTTGGCGTCGGCGTCGTCGACGATCACGCCCTCGTCCACGCACTTCTGCGTCTCGAGCACCTCGGCGAACAGCATGCGGTCCACCAGGTCCTGCAGCGGAGGCGCGTTGTCCGGGGAGGTGGTGAACGCCTCCCGCAGGCCCGGCCAGAGGCCGGCGCGCTTACCGTCGACGTACTCGTAGAAGCCCGCACCGGCGGCGCGGCCGGAACGCTCGAGCTCCTCGACCATCTTCAGGACCACGCGGTCGGAGGCGTTGGGCACGTACTGCTTACCCTCGGCCTCCTCGGCCTCGCGGGTGGCCTGCCGAATCTTGACCATCAGGTTGAGGTTCAGCTCATCCGACAGCTGCAACGGCGCCGCCGGATATCCGGCAATGCGGCCGGCCTGCTCGATGGTCGAGGGCTCGATCCCCTCGTCGAGCATGGCGATCGCCTCGTTGACGAACGTGCCGATGACGCGCGAGGTGTAGAAGCCGCGCGAGTCGTTGACCACGATCGGGATCTTGCGGATCTGCAGGGTGAGGTCGATGGCCTTGGCCAGCGTCTCGGGCGTGGTCTGCTCGCCGGAGATGATCTCGACGAGCTGCATCTTGTCGACCGGGGAGAAGAAGTGCAGCCCGATGAAGTCCTCGGGGCGCTTGACGCCGGTCGCGAGGTCGGTGATCGGCAGGGTGGACGTGTTGGAGCCGAGCAGCGCGTCGGGCGCCACGACGTCCTCGACCTCCTGGAAGACCTTCTTCTTCAGGGCCGGGGACTCGAAGACGGCCTCGATCACGAGGTCGCAGCCGGCGAGGTCCTGCGGGTCCGTCGTGGGCGTGATGCGTGCGAGAAGTGCGTCGGACTTCTCCTGCGTGGTGCGACCACGCTGGAGCGCCTTGGCCTCGATGTTCTCGGAGTACGCCTTACCCTTGTCGGCGGAGGCCTGCTCGACGTCCTTGAGCACGACCTCGATGCCGGCCTTGGCGCAGACGTAGGCGATGCCCGCGCCCATCATGCCGGCGCCCAGGACACCGACCTTGGTGAACTGCGTCTTGGGGATCTCCGAGCCGTCGGCCGCCTTGGGCCGAGCGCCGCCCGAGGAGCAGTGCTGCATGTCAAAGAAGAAGGCCTGGATCATGTTCTTGGCCACGGCCCCGGTGACGAGTGAGACGAAGTAGCGCGCCTCGATCTGCTCGGCGGTGGCGAAGTCCACCTGCGAGCCCTCGACGGCGGCGGCCATGATGGCGCGCGGCGCCGGGGAGGGCGCGCCCTTGGTCTGCTTGCGCATGTTCGCGGGGAAGGACGGCAGGACGCCGGCCAGCGCGGGGTCCTTGATCGTGCCGCCGGGGAGCGTCCACCCCTTGCGGTCCCACGGCTGGGTGGCCTCGGGCTCGGTGCCGATCCATGCCTTGGCGGCGTCGATCAACTGCTCGGGGGCCACGACCTCGTCGACGAGGCCGGCCTCGAGCGCCTTGGCCGGCGCGAAAGACCGACCGGACATGAGGATGTTGGGCACGGCCTGGGCGAGGCCGAACATGCGGACGGTCCGGACGATGCCGCCGCCACCCGGCAGCAGACCGAGGGTGACCTCCGGGAGGCCGACCTTGGCGCCGCGGGCGTCGGCCATGACGCGATGGTGGCACGCGAGCGCGAGCTCGAGGCCGCCGCCGAGGGCCGCACCGTTGATCGCGGCCACGACCGGGACGCCGAGGGTCTCCAGGGCGCGCATCCGGCTCTTGATCTGCATGGACCGCTCGAACAGCTGCTCGGCGTCCTCGGGGCCCGCCGTGATCATGGACTTGAGGTCGCCGCCACCGAAGAAGCTCTTCTTGGCCGAGGTCAGTACGACGCCCTTGATGGACTCCTTCTCGGACTCGATGCGACCGACGGTCTCCGAGAAGTCGTCGATGAAACGGGCGTTCATGGTGTTGGCGCCGTGGTCGGGGTCATCCATGGTGAGGGTGACGATGCCGTCGCCGTCCTGCTCCCACCGGAACATGTTTTCGCTCACTGGTTCTCTACTCCTCAAGGCTGTGGTGTTGGTGGGGCGGATCAGACGCGCTCGATGATGGTGGCGACTCCCATGCCACCACCGACACAGAGCGTGACGAGGGCGCGCTTGCCGCCGGTCCGCTCGAGCTCGTCGAGCACGGTGCCGGTGATCATGGCGCCGGTCGCACCGAGGGGGTGCCCCATCGCGATGGCTCCGCCGTTGACGTTGAGCTTCTCGTCGGGGATGTTCATGTCCTTCTGGAAACGCAGGACGACGGAGGCGAAGGCCTCGTTGAGCTCCCAGAGATCGATGTCGTCGGAGGTGAGTCCGGCGATCTCGAGGGCCTTCTTCGCGGCCGGGGTCGGGCCGGTGAGCATGATGGTGGTGTCGGCACCGGAGGTGGCCGCGGCCACGACACGGGCGCGCGGCGTCATGTTCATCTCCTTGCCGGCCTTCTCCGAACCGACCACCACCAGCGCGGCGCCGTCGACGATGCCGGACGAGTTCCCACCGTGGTGGACGTGGTTGATCTCCTCGACCCAGTGGTACTTCTGCAGCGCCACGGCGTCGAAGCCGCCCATGTCGCCGACCATGGCGAACGACGGCTTAAGGCCGGCCAGCTTCTCGACCGTGGTACCCGGACGCATGTGCTCGTCGTGGTCGAGGATGGTGACACCGTTGATGTCCTTGACCGGAACGACCGACTTGGCGAACCGGCCCTCCTCCCACGCGCGGGCGGCGAGCCGCTGCGAGCGCTCGGCGTAGCGGTCCACGTCCTCACGGGTGAAACCCTCGAGGGTGGCGATGAGGTCGGCACCGATCCCCTGCGGGGAGAAGTACGTGTCGTAGTTCGTGGCCGGGTCCAGGGCCCAGGCCCCGCCGTCGGTGCCCATCGGCACGCGCGACATGGATTCGACGCCGCCGGCGAGGACGACCTCGTCCCATCCGGAACGGATCTTCTGGGCGGCCATGTTGATGGTGGTCAGGCCGGATGCGCAGAAGCGGTTGATCTGTACGCCCGCCACGGTGTCGGGCATCTTGGCGGCCAGCGCGGCGATGCGCGGCAGATCCATGCCCTGGTCACCGAGGGGGGTGACGATTCCGTAGATGATGTCCGAGATCCGGTTCTCGTCGAGGTCGGGGAACCGACGCCGCATTTCTTCGATGAGGCCGACGACCAGGTCGATCGGCTTGACCCCGTGCAGAGCGCCGCCAGGCTTGCCCTTGCCTCGCGGAGTCCGGATGGCGTCGTAGATGAATGCCTCGGTCATGGGTTGTCCACGGCCTTTCTTTGGGCGGAACTGATACGTGTTCGAACTCAGGCTACGTTGTCACTCCCGCCACGTGCGGAGTGCGGTCCGTTTTTGTCGACCCGCGCCCGGGGCACTCCGGTGGCACAGTGGACCATGACTGTCCGCGGCGCCCCGGGAGCGGCGCCGCCCGACCCGACGCGAGGACCCCCGTGACCTTGACCGACGCTGTACCCCCCGCCCTGGCAGAGCTCGCCGAGAGGTGCGGGGTGGCCACGAGCTATGAGGACGCCCGCGGCGTCCGACACGACATCTCGACCCGGACCCTCCGCTCGGTCCTCGCCGCGATGGGCGTCCGGACCGGTGATGACGACGACGAGAGCGGCACCACGACCCGTGAGGCCCTCGAGGAGGTTCGTCTGCGGCCGTGGCGACGGGTGCTCCCCCCGACGATCGTGACGAGACAGGGGTCGGGGACCAGGTGCGGAGTTCATGTCCCGCGTGGTGCCACGGTGAGGCTGTCAGTCCAACTCGAGGACTCGGCCTCCACGCTTGATCTGGAACTCCCCGACGCCCCGCAGGAGTCGATAGAGGTCGACGGTGTGATCATCGACCGGGTCGAACTCGAGCTCCCCGCCTCCCTTCCTCTCGGGTGGCACCGACTGGTCGCCGATATCGCGGACGCGTCGGATGTCTCCGGCCCGTCCGTTCACGGCTCACGGACCGTCGAGTCGACACTGGCGGTGTCCCCCCGATCGATACCGGTTCCCGCGGACCTCACCCGACGCCGCGGCGTCGGTCTGGCCGCGCAGATCTACCAGGTCCGGTCCGAGCGGTCGTGGGGGGTCGGGGACCTGAGCGATCTGGCGGAGCTCGCCGACTGGGCGGGCCGGGACCTCGGGGCTGACTTCGTCCTGGTCAACCCCATGCACGCCGGGGAACCGTACCCGCCGGTCGAGCCGTCGCCGTACCTTCCCACCACGCGCAGGTTCGCCTCGCCCCTGTATCTCCGCCCCGAGCAAATCCCCGAGTACACCGCACTGTCGACCGAGGACAGGCAGAGGGTGGATGATCTCGCCCGGTCACAGCACCACAGCAACGCCGTGGACACCATCGACCGCGACTCCTCGTGGGGCGCCAAGGTCGACGCGCTCCGGATAGTGTTCTCCGCCCCCCTGCCGGACGATCGGGCCCGGGAGTTCGACGACTTCGTCGACGAGCAGGAACCCGGTCTCCATCGCTTCGCCACATGGTGCGCCCTGGCCGCCGAGTCGGGCCCGGACTGGTCGCGCTGGCCCCTCGAACTGCAAGATCCCGATTCCGACGCGGTGGCGCGATATGCCCAGGACCATGCGGAGGACGTCCGCTTCCACCAGTGGTTGCAGTGGCACGTCGCGCAACAACGTGCCGGGGCACAGCGGGCGGCCCTGTCGGCCGGGATGCGTCTGGGCATCCTGCACGATCTCGCCGTCGGGGTCCATCCCACCGGTGCCGACGCCTGGGCCCTCCACCGCTCACTGGCGCGCGGGGTCACAGTGGGCGCGCCGCCGGATGCCTACAACCAGCTGGGCCAGGACTGGTCTCAACCGCCGCTGCGACCGGACGCGCTCGCCGAGCAAGGGTACCGACCATTCCGGGACATCGTCCGCGCTGCGTTGCGCGACTCGGGCGGCATACGGATCGACCACATCCTCGGGCTCTTCAGGCTCTGGTGGATACCGGCGGGCCTTTCGCCCACCGAGGGAACCTACGTCCGCTACGACCACGAGGCGATGATCGGAGTACTGGCGCTGGAGGCGTTACGTGCGGGCGCTGTGGTCGTGGGAGAGGATCTGGGGACTGTCGCACCGGGGGTTCGGGAGGAACTGTCCGAGCGCGGGGTGTTGGGCACCTCGGTGATGTGGTTCGAGCAGGAGGATGGTCAGCCGATACCTCCGGAGAACTATCGGCGGCTGTGCATGGCATCGGTCACGACCCACGACCTCCCACCGACTGCCGGCTATGTGGATCTCGTCCACGTTGATGTTCGCGAGGAGTTGGGCCAGCTGACGGGGGACGTCGAGCAGGAGCGCCTCGACGCCGCGGCCGAGATCCGGTCCTACACCGAGGCCGTCAGGCAGCGCGACCACCTCGAGGGCGACGCCCCGGAGGATCTGGTGGTGGCGCTTCACGAATACCTGGCCGCGGCGCCTTCTCTTCTGTACGCGGTCTCGGTCGCCGATCTGGCTGGGGATCGCCGGCCGGTCAACATGCCGGGGACGTCCGAGGAGTACCCGAACTGGCGAGTGCCCCTGACCGGCAGTCGGGGTGAGGTGGTCTCTCTGGAGGGGCTGCGTGGGTCTGGGTTGGCGCGGCGGGTGGTGGGTGTGGTGAGGGGTGGTGGGGTGGAATGACGAGAGCCCCCGGTCGCGTGATGCGATCGGGGGCTCTCGTGTGAAGTTGTGTTCGGCGGTGACCTACTC
>NZ_JAALDX010000332.1 GCF_014145095.1 Dietzia sp. SLG310A2-38A2
CGCAGCCGGGGCGGCGGTGCTGGCGGGGTCCGCGGTGCTCGGATTCGTCGTCACCCGCGGAGCCCTCGCCCCGACCGGTGAGGAGGCGACGGACTGCGCCCCGGTCTCCGAACCCGGCCACGTGGTGGGCGACGGCCCGGGGTCGCTGGACTCGCCATTGGAGACCGTGTTGGCCTTCGACCACGCCTACTACGTCGAGCGCTCGGCGGAGAAGGCGTTCGAGGCGGTCTCGCCGTCGAGCCGGATGACGCCGGACCAGTTGCGCGTCGACGGGGTGGACCGGGTGGCCGAGGGCACCACCCACTGCGTGGACGCGCGGGAGCTGTCGCCCACGCTCCTCGAGGTGAGCCTCACCGAGTCCCCGCCCGATGCGGAGCCGGTGGTGATGCGGCAGCGTGTCCGGGTGGCGGAGAACCCTGACGGCACCTGGGGGATCGTCTCGATCACGCCCGCGGGATGACCGGGCGGTGCCCGTGGGCCGGGAGACGGGCTCAGGGGCCGGGGTCGAGGTACTCCTCGGGCGGGGTGCGCCCCGAGGCGACCGCGTCGAAGAACCCCGTGGTGCTCGGACCCCACACGAGGTAGGAGCCCACGGAGCCGGAGGCCATGCCGTCGTAGGGGGCGGTGACGGTGAGCGGATCGCCCCGGAGCTTCCACATCACCGAGGCGAGGTTCCAGATGTGGTCCCCGGAGTCCACCGTGACGGCCTCCGAGGCCGCGTCGACCAGTGACACCGCGGTGAACGGGTTGAGCAGGTTCCCCGGGGACATGGTCTCGCTCATGAGCGCGCCGAGGAACTGCCGCTGGTTGCGGACCCGCTGGAGGTCCTGCTCGGCGAACCCGTAGCGGGTACGGACGAACCCGAGGGCCTGCGGCCCCGCGAGGGTCTGACACCCGGCGGCCAGGTCGAGTCCGGCGAGCGGGTCGTTGATCGGCTCGGAGATGCAGATGTCCACGCCACCGACCGCGTCGACGATCCCGGCGAAGCCGCCGAATCCGATCTCCGCGTAGTGGTCGATCCGCATCCCGGTCTGCTCCTCGAGCGTGCGGGTCAGCAGCGCAGGACCGCCGAAGGTGTAGGCGGCGTTGAGCTTGTTCTGTCCGTAGTCCGGGATGTCGACCAGCAGGTCGCGCGGGAGCGAGATGAGCATGGTCCGGCCACCGTCCCGCGGCGTGTAGACCAGCATCATGGTGTCCGTGCGCTTACCGCCGGCATCGGACTCCGAACCGGTGGACAGCTGGGCCTGCTGCTCCGGGGTCAGTCCCTCGCGGGAATCGGTCCCCACCAGGAGGGTGATGCTGCCCGGGGTGTTTCCGCCGCGGCCGGGGTAGTCGGTCAGCGCGTCGATCCGCTGCAGCTTGGAGTCCGCCCACAGGACGCTCACCACGCCCAGCGTGAGGATCAGGACGAGTACCAGACCCAGGATCCGGACGGGGCCGAGGCGCCGCCTGCCGGGTGCCCGGCGGGTGCGGCGATCCCGTGACGGCCCGTATCCGGCCCGTGACGGACGTCGGGTAGAGCGGGGATCGCGCGGGTCGACCGCTTGTCGGCGGGGGTCGCGGACGCCTGATCGTGAACGGGACCCGC
>NZ_JAALDX010000333.1 GCF_014145095.1 Dietzia sp. SLG310A2-38A2
GCCCGCGGTGGTGGCCCGCGCCGCGCGCGTCGCCGGCACCCCGGCCGGTCGGGTCGGGAACCGGTCGATCCTCGTCGAGGTTCCGGAATCCGACGCCGCCCGATTAGCTTCCACGGCCGCCGGAACGCCGCTGGCGGTCCTCGTCCACGGGTGACCGGCCGCAATGGAGGGCGGCTGGGCAGGGCGAGGAGTTGATGCTTCGGCAGGGCTAATCGTGCTGGTAACGTCGCTGCGGTTCAGTTCGGAACGCTCGAACACGCACGTGGTGGACCACGCCGCGTCTCCAGGGAGGGGTGCAGGATGCTCAAGGGCTTCAAGGACTTCATCATGCAGGGCAACGTCATCGATCTGGCGGTCGCCGTGGTCATCGGCACGGCGTTCGCGTCCATCGTGGACGCCTTCACCAGCGCGATCATCAACCCACTCATCGCCCTGCTCGGCGGGAACAGCGAGATCGGGTTCGCCGTCCAACTGCTGGACAACAACCCCGAGACCAGGATGGACTTCGGACTGCTGCTCACCGCGATCATCAACTTCCTGCTGATCGCCGCGGTCATCTACTTCGTCCTGGTGGGGCCGATGAACAAGATGAAGGAAGCCGCCGCCAGGCGCAAGGGCATCGACGCCCCCGCCTCGGACAACGACCTCCTGGTGGAGATCCGCGACCTCCTCGCGGGACGCCCGCTCACCCACCCGTCGGACCCGCGGAGCCCGTCCGGCGAATCCTGACCCCAGGCCCCGGCGCCCACGCGCCCCGGTCGGGGCGGCCCCGCACAGAGCGGCCCCGAATCCCCGGCAGATGCGGGGTCTCACCCGTGGTGGGGAGGGCGTTGCTCCATCCACCAGTCGTCGCCGAGCCGCGCGTCCCGGTCGCGGGCCTCGTCGGATGTGGTCCGTGGCAGGACCTCGCCGAACACCTCGTCGATCCGGGCGCTGCTGCTCAGAGGCCTCTTGCCGGGGGCGCTGTTACTCGTAGCGCCGTCGGTCACAGCTCGTCGATCGCCGACAGCTGCGCGACCACGTACGAGACGAGCGGGCACAGTGTCGCCATGCCGTCCCTGATGGCGGCACGGCTCGGCGCGAGGTTGGCGACCACCGTGCTGCCGGACACCCCGACCAACCCACGGGAGACGATCGAGTCGACCGCGCCGGCCGTGAGACCCGACGAGCGGATGGCCTCGGCGATGCCGGGCAACCGCTGGTCGAGGATCTCCTCGGTGACCTCGGGGGTGATATCCCGTGGGCCGACTCCGGTGCCACCCACGGTCACGACGAAGTCGAAGCCGCCGACCACCGCGGTCTCGAGAGCCTTGCGGACCTCGGACTCATCGGATGCCACACCCACGACGCCGCCCACGAGGAAAGCCTCCTCCTCGAGCAGCTCGGTGACCAACGGCCCGATCGAATCCTCGCGCGCGTCCAACCGGTCGGTGACCACCACGACCATCGCGCGACCGGCGATGGGAGTGTCCGCCGGAACGGCGGCCGAGGGGTCGAAATCCACGTCCGTCTGGATCCTGCGCCCACCAGGCAGAGACCTCGGGTCGAATCTCGTGCTCATCTCGCCTCTCCCAGTACCACGTCGACAGTCGTCGGCTGATCGCCCACACGAGAAGCATAGGTGACGGAGATCGTCTCCCCCGGAGCCCTCGAACGGATTGCCGCGACCAGCGCGTCGCCGCCCTCGATCAACCGCTCCCCTACCTTGGTGATCACAGCCCCCTCCTCGATGCCCGCCTGCTCGGCGGGGCCTCCCACCTCGGTGGTCCGCACCAGTGCCCCCTCGATGTCGGGTTGGTCGCTCACCGAGACCCCGAGAACCGCACGGGTGGCGAAGCCCTGCTTGATCAGCTGGTCCGCGATCCGCCGGGCCTGGTCGACCGGGATGGCGAATCCCAGGCCGATCGATCCCGAGTTCCCCGAGCCGAGCGAGGCGATGGCCGAGTTGATGCCGACCAGCTCACCGTTCATGTTGACCAGCGCACCGCCGGAGTTGCCCGGGTTGACCGCCGCGTCGGTCTGGATGGCGTCGATCACCGTGTTCTGGTCGGACTGCGCTCCACCTGCCCGCACCGGCCTGTCGAGCGCGGAGACGATACCGGTCGTCACGGTGCCGGACAGGCCGAGCGGGGAACCCACTGCCGCGACGGCCTGCCCCTCGTCCAGGGTCGAGGAGGACCCCAGGGCGATCGGGGTCAGCGACCGGTCGGTATCCGCCCTGATCACGGCGATATCCGTGGCCGGATCGGTGCCGACGACCGTCGCCGGGGCCCTCGACCCGTCGTTGAAGCGCACCTCGATCTGACCGCCGGTCGCCGCCATCGCGATGACGTGGTTGTTGGTGATGATCAGACCGTCCTGGGCCAGCACCACGCCGGAGCCCTCACCACGTCCGGCCTGCCCGCGGACGTCGATCGAGACCACGCTCGGCAGGACCTTGTCGGCGACGGACTCGACGGTGCCGTCCGGGGCCTGGCCCTCGGGCTGCGCGGAGGTGATCGGGGAGGCGAGCCTCGAGCCGTCGCCACCGCCGGCCACCGTGGCGCCTATCCACCCACCCAGGCCGCCCGAGACGAGCATCGCGGCCACCAGACCGGC
>NZ_JAALDX010000334.1:0-9810 GCF_014145095.1 Dietzia sp. SLG310A2-38A2
CGCGCGCCCCCGCAAAACCACGAGATCCGCTACCCACCCGCCGCATCCGCTCCCCCACCGAGGGAGGTAGCGGATCCGGACTCGGAGTAGCGGATCTCGGAAGATCGGGGCGCGGCCCCGTCGGATCAGCCCAGGAGCTGACGGGCCATGACCATGCGGTTGATCTGGTTGGTGCCCTCGTAGATCTGGGTGATCTTGGCATCGCGCATCATGCGCTCGACCGGGAAGTCGCGGGTGTACCCGGCGCCGCCGAAGAGCTGCACGGCGTTGGTGGTGACCTCCATCGCGACGTCCGAGGCGAACGTCTTGGACGCGGCCGCCATGAAGCCCAGCTTCTGCCCACCCGGCGCGCTGCCGCGCTCGGCGTTGGCGGCGGCGGTGTACACCATGAGGCGGGAGGCTTGGACCTTCATCGCCATGTCGGCGAGCATGAACTGGGTGTTCTGGAAGTCCGAGATCGCCTTGCCGAACTGCTTGCGCTCCTTGGTGTAGGCGATCGCCGCGTCGAGCGCGCCCTGGGCGAGGCCCACGGCCTGGGCGCCGATGGTCGGACGGGTGTGGTCCAGGGTCTGCAGCGCGGTCTTGAACCCCGTGCCCGGCTCGCCGATGATGCGGTCACCCGGGATGCGAACGTTCTCGAAGTACAACTCCGCGGTGGGCGAGCCCTTGATGCCGAGCTTCTTCTCCGTCTTGGAGACGCCGAAACCCTCGTCGTCGGCGTGCACCATGAACGCGGAGATGCCGCCGGCGCCCTTCTCGGGGTCGGTCACGGCCATGACGGTGTACCAGGTGGACTTGCCGCCGTTGGTGATCCACGCCTTGCCACCGTTGAGGATCCAGTCGTCGCCGTCCTGGCGGGCCCGGGTGCGCATGGCCGCGGCGTCGGACCCGGCCTCGCGCTCCGACAGGGCGTACGAGGCCATCGCGCCCTCGGCGATGTCGGGCAGAACCTTCTGCTTGAGCTCCTCACCACCGGCGAGGATCAGGCCCATCGTTCCGAGCTTGTTGACGGCCGGGATCAGCGAGGACGAACCGCAGACGCGGGCGACCTCCTCGATGACGATGCACGCCGCCACCGAGTCCGCGCCCTGCCCGCCGTACTCCTCCGGCACGTGGACGGCGTTGAAACCCGAGGCGTTGAGTGCGTCGAGCGCCTCCTGGGGGAACCGCTCGTTCTCGTCGACGTCCGCGGCGTGCGGCTCGATCTCCTTCTCGGAGAGGGCACGGATCGCCGCGCGGAGCTCCTCGTGCTCCTCCGCGGGCTGGTACAGGTCGAAGTCGGGGTTACCGGACATGTGCGGTCCTCCAAGAGGGAATCGTCGGTGCTGATCGCGCGGCGGACACCGTCCGGGGCACCTCCCGGCGATGCCGACGACACACCTTCACCGTCGATATCGCCGCGGGGTCTGACGTGCCGCGCCCGGCCCTCCAAGTTACCAGTCGGACACCGTTCGCCCTGCCCGGGCGGCGGGCTTCCCGCGGCGGCCGCCGAGAGTCCCGGAGGACGGCGCGGCTCAGCCGAGGAGGCTCTGGCGCAGCGCGGCGTCCTTGCGCTCCACCATCGCCTCCAGATCGGCCTGGAAGCTCTCCATACGGGACCGGAGCGCCGGGTCGGAGGCGGCGAGGATCCGGACCGCCAGGAGCCCGGCGTTCCGGGCCCCCCCGATCGACACGGTGGCCACGGGCACCCCTGCGGGCATCTGCACTATCGACAGGAGCGAGTCCATCCCGTCGAGGTGCTTGAGGGGCACCGGGACACCGATGACCGGCAGCGGAGTGGCGGAGGCGACCATCCCGGGCAGGTGCGCGGCGCCACCGGCACCCGCGATCACCACCCTGATCCCCCGGCCGGCGGCCGAGCGGGCGTAGTCCAGCATCTTCTGCGGGGTCCGGTGCGCCGAGACCACGCCCACCTCGAAGGGGATTCCGAACTCGGCGAGCGCCTCCGCGGCGCCCTCCATCGTCGGCCAGTCGGAGTCGCTGCCCATGATCAGACCGACCTGCGGTCCGCCCTGTGGTGCGGTCATGGTGGTGCCTTTCGTCGATGGGGGTGGCGTCAGCGGTCGAAGTCCCCGACCGGCGCCCCCGTGTGGGGGTCCCAGCCGTCGGCCCATTCCCCGTGGGAGAGCCAGTGGGCGGCGTGTTCGGCCACCGCACGGATCGTGGCCACCTGCTCGGCGTCATCCGGGTCGACCCCGGGGTCGGCGAGGACGTTGACGTGTCCGATCTTGCGTCCCGGCCGCTCGGACTTCCCGTAGAGGTGGACCTTGGCGTGCGGGAACCGGGCCCCGAGGTGGTGCACCCGCTCGTCCATGCTCATCTCCGGGGCCTGGGCCGCGCCGAGCACGTTGGCCATCACGGTCACGGGGGCGGTCGGGACGGTGGAGCCCAGCGGGTAGTCGAGAACGGCCCGCAGGTGCTGCTCGAACTGGCTGGTGGTGGCCCCGTCCATGGTCCAGTGACCGGAGTTGTGCGGACGCATCGCCAGCTCGTTGACCAGCACACCCGGGCGATCGTCGGAGCCGGTGACCTCGAAGAGCTCGACGGCCATCACCCCGGTCACGTCGAGGTGTTCGGCCAGGCGCAGGGCGGTGGCCTGGACCGCGGAGCGGAGATCGTCGGGCAGCCCGGTGGCCGGTGCCACGACGACCGCGCAGATACCGTCGCGCTGGACCGTCTCCACGACCGGCCACACCGCGCCCTGCCCGAACGGCGACCGCGCGACGAGCGCGGAGAGCTCCCGGATCCACGGCACCCGCGCCTCGGCCATCATCGGCACGCCGGCGTCGAGCTGCTCGGTCGCGATCCGCTCGGCCTCCTCCAGCGAGTCCGGCATCCACACGCCGCGGCCGTCGTATCCGCCGCGTGCGGCCTTGAGGACGATCCACCCCTCCTGCTCGGCGTGGAATCTCCGGACGTCGTCGACCGAGTCGACGCCCGTGAACGGGGGAACGGGTGCCCCGATCTCGGCGAGCGCACGGCGCATGACCAGCTTGTCCTGGGCGTGGATGAGCGCCGAGGCCCGGGGCCGCACCGCGACGCCGGCGGACTCCAGCTCCAGCAGGATCTCGGGCGGGACGTGCTCGTGGTCGAACGTCATGACGTCGGCGCCGACGGCAGCCCGGCGGACCGCGTCCGGGTCGTCGTGGGAGCCGATCACGACATCGGGGGTGACCTGCGCAGCCGGGTCCTGCGGGTCGGCGGCGAGAACGCGCAGGGTCTGCCCGAGGGCCACCGCCGATTGGTGCGTCATGCGGGCGAGTTGCCCGCCCCCGATCATCGCCACGACGGGCGAACCGAGAGGATTGCGGCGGATGCGCGAGTCGTCGTTCACGTGGTCCATGTTCTCACGGGTGGCGGGGAGGTCACCGCCGCCCCGGGAGCCCCCAGCGGAAGCGGGGTGGCGGGGCGAGCGGCCCGGGCGGTGGCACAGGGGGCAGCCGGAGAAGTTCGTCGTAGACCGCGGCGTGGACGCGCGCCACGCCGGGGACATGGTCGATCTCGACCGGGGGCAGGTGTCCGCACTCGAGGATGAGGCACCCCGTACCCAGCGCCCGGTCGGAGAGCGTGTGCCGGAACCGCACGGCACTGATCCGGCGCAACGGCACGTCGACGCACCGTCGCGACGACCCCGCCGGTCTGTAGAGCACGCGTTCGTCGGTCACCACGAGGTCGGTGCGCGCCCACCGCAGCGCGGGCCACAGGCCGAAGCGCAGGACCACGAGGAGGTAGATCCCCGCGACCATCGCCCAGGTCGCGGCGCGGTCCCCCGAGTGCACGACCTGCGTCTCGATGAACCCCCCGGCGATCCCGGCGAGGCCGGCACCGATCACCGTCACCAACCCGGGACGCACGAGCGCGCGCCAGTGCGGGTGGCTGTGGACGATCAGCGTCTCCCCCGGAGAGACGACCGAACGGACGAACCCCACGGGTCAACCGCCCCACCGGCCGGCGGCCGGACGGACGTGGGTCACGTCCCCGGCGGCCACGGACAACTCCCCGTCCGGGGTATCGACGACCAGCCGGCCCTCTCTGTCCACTCGTGCGGCACGCCCGGTCCGCACGACGTCACCCGGGAGTTCGATGCGGACCTCGGCGCCGAGGGTCGAGCAGGCGTCCGAGTACTCGGCCATGAGCTCGTCCGAGATGGTCGATCCGCTCCCGCGTTCGCATCGACGCCACTGTTCGTGCCGATGCGCCAGTGCCTCGAGCACCGCCAGCGCGACGGCGTCCCGGTCGGTCGTCCCGCCGGAGAGAGCGAGTGAGGTCGCGTGCGGGATGGGCAGCTGCTCCCTCGTCAGGGTCACGTTGATCCCCACACCGACCACCAGGGCGGGGAGTCGCAGCTCGAAGTCCCCCTCCGCGGGAACGGTCGTCATCTCGGAGAGGATCCCCGCGATCTTGCCCCCGTCGACGAGCACGTCATTGGGCCACTTGAGGGTGGCGTCCACCCCGCCCGCGGCCACGAGCCCGTCCCGGATCGCGAGACCCGTGACCAGGGGCAGCCAGCCGAACAGGGTGGGTGAGACCGCGCCGGGCCGCAGCAGGACGCTCACCACGACCTGGGTCCGCGGCGGCGCCGTCCACGTGCGTCCGAGCCGCCCGCGTCCGGAGGCCTGGTACTCGGCCAGGAGCACACTGCGGTCCGTGGCACCCAGTCCCGCCCGCCTGATCGCCTCGGCGTTGGTCGACCCGATCTCCTCCAGCACCTCGAGCGAGTTGTACGGCGCGTCCGGCCCCTCGACCAGCACGCGACGGAGGGCATCGGAGTCGAGCGGGCGCGGCGATTCTGGTCCGGGGTCTGCGTGCACGACGTCCAGAGTAGGTCCGAACCCCGCGCGACGGCGGGGTCGGTGTCGGGGGAGTCGGCCGGGTCACGTCGCCACGGAGCCACCCGAGTCGTTAGAGTCTTACAACATGACGACTGCCTCAGAACCGGACGTGAGTGACGACGTCCAGACCGACGCTGCGACGCCCGACATCCACACGACCGCCGGGAAGCTGTCCGAGCTGCGTCGGCGGCTCGACGAAGCCCGCGCCCCGATGGGACAGGCCGCGGTCGACAGGACACACGACAAGGGCCTGATGACGGCCCGCGAGCGGATCGAGAACCTGCTCGACCCGGGTTCGTTCGTCGAGATCGACGCACTCGCCCGCCACCGCGCCACGACCTTCGGCCTGGCCGAGCGTCGACCGCTGGGCGACGGTGTGATCACCGGATACGGCACCATCGACGGCCGTAGCGTCTGCGTCTTCTCGCAGGACGCCACCGTCTTCGGCGGCTCCCTCGGTGAGGTCTACGGCGAGAAGATCGTCAAGGTCATGGACCTGGCGCTCAAGACCGGCCGCCCGATGATCGGCATCAACCACGGCGCCGGCGCCCGCATCCAGGAAGGCGTGGTCTCTCTCGGTCTCTACGGCGAGATCTTCCACCGCAACGTCCAGGCATCCGGGGTGATCCCCCAGGTCTCCCTGATCATGGGCCCCTCCGCCGGTGGCCACGTCTACTCCCCCGCCCTCACCGACTTCACCGTGATGGTCGACAAGACCTCGCAGATGTTCGTCACCGGACCGGACGTCATCAAGACGGTCACCGGCGAGGAGGTCACCCAGGAGGAGCTGGGCGGCGCCACCACGCACATGACCAAGTCGGGCGTCTCCCACTACACCGCGAACGACGAGCAGGACGCCCTCGACTACGTCAAGGACCTGCTGTCCTACCTGCCCAGCAACAACCGGGCCGAGGCCCCCCGGTTCCCGGTCCCCCCGACCGAGGGCGCGATCGAGGACAACCTCACCCTGGAGGACCACGAGCTGGACACGATCATCCCGGACTCCTCCAACAGCCCGTACGACATGCACGAGGTCATCTCGCACATCGTCGACGACGGGGAGTTCCTCGAGACCCAGGCGCAGTACGCCATGAACGTGATCGTCGGGTTCGGCCGGGTCGAGGGCCGCAGCGTCGGCGTGGTGGCCAACCAGCCCACCCAGTTCGCCGGCTGTCTGGACATCAAGGCCTCCGAGAAGGCCGCACGCTTCGTCCGCACCTGCGACGCCTTCAACATCCCCATCCTCACCCTGGTCGACGTCCCCGGCTTCCTGCCGGGCACCGGCCAGGAGTTCGACGGGATCATCCGCCGCGGCGCGAAGCTGCTGTACGCCTACGGTGAGGCCACCGTCGGCAAGGTCACCGTGATCACCCGCAAGGCCTACGGCGGGGCGTACGACGTCATGGGCTCCAAGCACATGGGCGCCGACATCAACCTGGCGTGGCCGACGGCCGAGATCGCCGTCATGGGCGCGTCCGGTGCCGTCGGGTTCGTCTACCGCGACCAGCTCAAGCAGGCCGCGGCGAACGGCGAGGACGTCGACGCGCTCCGCCTGAAGTTGCAGGCCGAGTACGAGGACACCCTCGTCAACCCGTACGTCGCCGCCGAGCGGGGCTACGTCGACGCCGTCATCCCGCCGTCGCACACCCGCCTGCAGGTGGCCCAGGCGCTCCGCCTGCTCGACCGCAAGGTCGTCGAGGTGCCCGCCAAGAAGCACGGGAACATTCCGCTGTGACCGCCGCCGAGCAGCAGCAGGACGCGGGGAAGGGCGCGGAGAAGAAGGCCGCGGCTCCGTTCTTCGAGGTCGTGCGCGGCAACCCCACCGCGGTCGAGGTGGGCATCCTGTCCGCCGTGCTGGCGACCGCGCAGGGTAACGCCGTCCACGAGGGCGAGTTCCCCACGGGAATCAAGGACGACTGGGGTTCCTACGAGGACCGACTGCGGCCGCCGTTCGGGTACAACCCCACGTCGTTCCTCAACCGCCGCCAGTACTGAACCGGCCCCCACCCGGCAGCACCACACAGCCGCCCCGTCCCTGCACGCCCGCGCGCACCGAAGCGCAGGCGGGAGTGCAGAGTCAGGGGCGGCTGTGGTGTCTGAGTACACCCACCACCAGGAGGCGTCGCGTGTCCGACGAACCCACCACCCCCGACCACGCCACCCCTGACCACACCTCCGCGCGCGACGACCGTGACCACGGCAGCCGCGCCGGGACCACCGAGGGCACCGCCACCCACCTGACCGACATCATCGGTCGCGAGGAACCGTTCGAGAACCGGCCGCGGGCCTCCGTCGTGCACGAGGACGAGACCGCCAAGATCGTCGCGTTCGAATTCGCGGCGGGTCATGTACTCGGCGACCACGCGGCCCACCACCCGATCCTCGTCCAGGTCCTCCGGGGCCGGGTGGAGTTCGGCCTGCCCGACCGCACGCTCATCCTCACGCCCGGTGAGGTACTCCACCTCACCGCGAGGCTGCGGCACTCGGTGTACGCGCTCGAGCCCACCACGCTCACCGTCACCATGCTGCTGCCGCGGGCCTGAGGCCCTGGCTACGCTGGGCCCATGATCACGTTCGTCCTCGCCTCGGCCTCCCCGTCCCGCCTGCGGATCCTCCAGCAGGCGGGCGTGGACCCGCTCATCAGACACCCGCAGGTCGACGAGGACGCCCTCCAGGCCGCACTCCCCGTGGGCACCCCGCATGTGCGCGTGGTGGAGGAACTGGCCCGGGCGAAGGCGGAGGACGTCCTCGATCGTGAGGGCGACGCACTCGCGGCCGAAGCCCGTGCTGCGGGTGCCGACACGCTCATCGTGGTGGGCTGCGACTCGATGCTCCTGGTCGACGGCCGGCTGGAGGGCAAGCCGCACACCTACGAGCGGGCCATGGAGCGGTGGCGGAAGATGCGCGGTCGTCACGGGGTCCTGATCACCGGCCACGCCCTGATGGTCGCCGACCTCACGGGGGACGGACCCGTCGTCGTCACCCAGAGCGGAACCGACACTTCCGACACCACCGTTCACTTCGGCGCCCCGTCGGACGCCGACCTGGACGTGTACCTCCGCACCGGCGAGCCCCTGGAGTGCGCGGGGGCCTTCACCATCGAGTCGCTCGGCGGCTGGTTCATCGACCGGATCGACGGCGACCCGTCAAGCGTCATCGGACTCAGTCTGCCGCTGTTGCGGCGCCTCCTCGAGGCCGCCGGGATCCACGCACACCAGTTGTGGCGTCCCGAGCTCCGCACCTGAACAGCAGGTCAGAGAGGCGGCGAGCTGCTCGGTCCGCCCCCGTGGGGCAGCCCTTGGACCCCCAAACCCACACATGAGGGGGGCCTCTCATTAGACTGCTGGAGAATATCGGTGCCCCTACCGGGCGCACCGGTCTAAGAGACGTCCATCACCAGGAGGCCCTGAGTGCCCAGTCATGCCAGCTCTCACATCACCAAGGTCCTCGTCGCCAACCGCGGCGAGATCGCTGTACGTGTGATCCGCGCGGCGAAGGACGCCGGTCTGGCCAGCGTGGCCGTGTACGCCGAGCCCGACGCCGATGCCCTGTTCGTCAAGCTGGCCGACGAGGCCTTCGCCCTGGGAGGCACCACCTCCGCGGAGTCGTACCTTGTCTTCGACAAGGTCCTCGACGCCGCCGCCAAGTCCGGAGCCGACGCCATCCACCCCGGGTACGGCTTCCTCTCCGAGAATGCCGACTTCGCGCAGGCCGTCATCGACGCCGGGCTGATCTGGATCGGCCCCCCGCCGAGTGCCATCCGCGACCTGGGCGACAAGGTCACCGCCCGCCACATCGCCGAGCGCGCCAAGGCGCCGATGGCGGCCGGCACCAAGGACCCGGTCGCCAATGCCGACGAGGTCGTGAAGTTCGCGGAGGAGTACGGCCTGCCCATCGCCATCAAGGCCGCCTTCGGTGGCGGCGGGCGCGGGATGAAGGTCGCCCACGAGATGTCCGAGGTCGCCGAGCTCTTTGACTCGGCCACCCGTGAGGCCACCGCCGCCTTCGGTCGCGGCGAGTGCTTCGTCGAGCAGTACCTGGACAAGGCGCGCCACGTCGAGGCCCAGGTGCTCGCCGACCAGCACGGCAACGTCGTCGTCGCCGGCACTCGCGACTGCTCGCTCCAGCGCCGCTTCCAGAAGCTCGTCGAGGAGGCCCCGGCCCCGTTCCTCACCGACGACCAGCGCAAGCGGATCCACGATTCGGCCAAGGCCATCTGCAAGGAGGCCGGCTACTACGGCGCCGGCACCGTCGAGTACATGGTCCAGGGCGACACCATCTCCTTCCTGGAGGTCAACACCCGCCTCCAGGTGGAGCACCCGGTCACCGAGGAGACCGCGGGCATCGACCTCGTGTTGCAGCAGTTCAAGATCGCCGAGGGCGAGGTGCTCGAGTTCACCGAGGACCCGACCCCGCGCGGCCACGCGTTCGAGTTCCGCATCAACGGTGAGGACGCCGGCCGCGGCTTCCTGCCCGCCCCCGGCACCATCACGGGCTACCACGAGCCCAGTGGGCCGGGCGTCCGCGTCGACTCCGGCGTCGAGCAGGGCGACACGATCGGCGGCCAGTTCGACTCGATGCTGGCCAAGCTGATCGTGTGGGGCGAGGACCGCGACCAGGCTCTGGCGCGGTCGGCCCGTGCCCTCGCGGAGTTCACGGTCGAGGGCATGGCCACCGTCATCCCGTTCCACGCCCACGTCGTCACCAACCAGGCCTTCGTGGGTGACGGGAAGGGCTTCGACGTCTACACCAAGTGGATCGAGGAGGAGTGGGACAACCCGATCGAGCCGTGGAGCGCCACCGGCGCCCCCGCCGACGATGACGAGCCCGTCGAGCGCAAGAAGGTCGTCGTCGAGGTGGACGGCCGCCGCGTCGAGGTCTCGCTGCCCGGCGACCTGGCCTTCGGTGGCTCGCACAACGGTGGCACCGTCCGCCGCAAGGCCAAGGGCCGCACCCGTGGCGGAGCCGCCGGTGCCGA
>NZ_JAALDX010000334.1:10145-15483 GCF_014145095.1 Dietzia sp. SLG310A2-38A2
GCACGATCCGCTGCCCGACCGGGTGGCCGATCGGTCGGGACGGTGGCGGATTTCTGGTCTCTGGGGGGGGCGCGGAGCGCGGCCGGGCCCGACCGCCCCGGCCCCCCCGTCAGGCTCTCCTTCAGGCGGCCCCCCGTCAGGCCTTCCTTCAGGCGACCCCCGCCAGGCTCTCCTTCAGGCCGGGTGGTCGACGACCGGCTCGGCGCTCGCGGGATCAACGGCCGCCTCCACGAGGAACTCCCGGACCTCGGGGACGCCGCGGAGGAAGCGGTCCGCCTCGTCGTCGGACTCCGTCACCTGGCTGGCCTGCTCGGCGGCGACCCGCTGCTCGAACATCTCGACCTCCCGCTCGACGCGATCGGCATCCCAGTCCAGTACCTCCGCCATGAGCTGCGCGACCTCGCGGGCGCACGCCACCCCGCCGTGCTGGTACTCCATGGAGATCCGGGTCCGGCGCACCAGGACGTCCTCCAGGTGCAGCGCGGCTTCCGCGAGGGCGGCGTAGACGATCTCGACGCGCAGATAGCGATCAGCGCCGTCAAGGGTCTCCAGCAGGTCTGGGCGGTCCGCCGCAAGATCCAGCACGTCCTCGAGAAGCGAGCCGTAGCGGTCGAGCAGGTGCTGGACCTGCTCCTCCCTGATCTCGTAGTGGTCCGCGATCCGGTCAGCGCGGTTGACCATCGCCGGGTAGCCGTCGGCGCCGAGGAGGGGGATGCGATCGGTGGTGGAGACCGGAACGGATGCCGCGCGTTCCTGTCCCAGCTCGGCCACCGCCGCGTCGACCGCATCCGCCGCCATGACCCGGTAGGTGGTGTACTTGCCGCCCGCCACCACCACGGCCCCGGGAGCCACGGTCATCACCGCGTGTTCCCGTGAGAGCTTGGCGGTGGAGTCGGCCCCGCCCGAGAGCAGCGGGCGCAGCCCCGCGTACACACCGCGGACGTCCTCCCGCCCGATCGGGGTCGTGAGCACGGCGTTGACGTGCCCCAGGATGTAGTCGATGTCCGCGCCCGTCGCCGCGGGGTGGGCCAGATCGAGCTGCCAGTCGGTGTCGGTGGTGCCGATGATCCAGTACTCGCCCCAGGGGATCACGAAGAGCACGGACTTCTCGGTGCGCAGGATGAGGGCGGCCTCCGAGTCGACCTTGTCGCGGTCCACGACGATGTGGACCCCCTTGGAGGCGCGGACCGTGAAGCCGCCCTCCTCGCCCAGCATCTGCTGCAGGTGGTCGGTCCACACCCCCGCCGCGTTGAGCACCACCCCGGCGCGCACGTCGGTCTCGCGGCCGGTCTCCGCGTCGCGGACCCGCACGCCGATCACCCGTTCGCCCTCACGCAGGTACCCGATCACCTGAGTGGAGTTGGCGACCACCGCGCCGTGGAGGGCGGCGGTGCGGGCGAGCGTGAGGGTGTGACGGGCATCGTCGACCAGCGTGTCCCAGTACCGGATCCCCCCCACCACGGAGTCCTCGCGCAGGCCCGGGGCCACGCGGCGTGCCCCGGCGCGACTGTAGTGCTTCTGCGGCGGGACGCTCTTGGCGCCGCCCATGAGGTCGTAGAGGACGAATCCCGCGGCCATGTAGGGGCGTTCCCAGAATCGCCGGGTGAGCGGGAAGAGGAACTTGAGCGGCTTGACCAGGTGCGGGGCGAGTCGGGTCATGCTGAGCTCGCGCTCGTGGAGGGCCTCGGCGACGAGCCCGAAGTCGAGTTGCTCCAGATACCTCAGCCCGCCGTGGAACATCTTGGAGCTACGCGAGGAGGTCCCCGCAGCGAAGTCCCGGGCCTCCACCACCGCGACGCTCAGGCCACGCGTGGCCGCGTCGACCGCGCTGCCGGTGCCCACCACACCACCACCCACGATCACGATGTCGAAGGACTCCTCCGACAACCTCCGCCATGCCTCGACCCGGCGTTCGGGGCCGAGTACGGACCGTGATCTGTTCGTGGGCATCGTGCTCCCTCCGGGGCCGGGTATCGGATTCCGGCCGGTCGCGCCCGACTCTACGCCCGGCCGGACGTAGTCTGACGGCGTGACGCGTAACACCTTCATCCTCGCGATCGACCAGGGGACCACGTCCTCGCGTGCCATCCTCTTCGACCACGACGGTCTGCCGGTGCCCGCGGCCACCGCCCAGGTCGAACACCGGCAGATCCTGCCCCGGGCCGGGTGGGTGGAACACGACCCGCTGGAGATCTGGGAGAACGTGCGGACCGCCATGGCCCAGGTGGCCGGCCACGCCGACCTCGAACCGGCGTTGGTGAGCGCGATCGGCATCACCAACCAGCGGGAGACCGTGGTGGTGTGGGAGCGGGAGACCGGCGAGCCGGTCTACAACGCGATCGTCTGGCAGGACACCCGGACCTCGGGGATCTGCGCCCGGTTGGCGGCCGCACACCCCGAGGGCGACGACCGGTTCCGGGACGCCACCGGGCTACCCCTGTCCACCTATTTCGCGGGTCCGAAGATCCGGTGGATCCTCGATCACCTCGACTCCGAGGGCCGACGCGGCACCGAGCGGGCCGAGGCGGGAGAACTGCTGGCCGGGACCATCGACTCGTGGCTGGTGTGGAACCTCACCGGGGGCCGTCGCGGCGGGACCGACGGCGAGCCGGCGCTCCACGTCACCGACGTCACCAACGCCTCCCGGACCCTGCTCATGGATCTGCGGACGCTGGAGTGGTGCGACGAGCTCTGCCGGGAGATCGGCGTGCCGCGGGCGATGCTGCCCGACATCGTGCCGTCCTCGGGGGTGGTCGGACACGTGACCGAGCGGCGCATGTTCGGCGGGACGCCCATCGCGGGGATCCTCGGCGACCAACAGGCGGCCATGTTCGGGCAGACCTGCTTCGACCCCGGGGACGCCAAGAACACTTATGGGACCGGCGCGTTCCTGCTGCTCAACACCGGCACCACCCCCCAGTTCAGCGACAACGGGCTGCTCACCACCGTCTGCTACCAGCTCGGGGACGCCGCTCCCGTGTACGCCCTGGAGGGCTCCGTGGCGGTGGCGGGCTCGCTGGTGCAGTGGCTGCGGGACAACCTCGGGGTGATCTCGAGCGCGGAGGAGACCGAGGAACTGGCCAAGTCCCTCGAGGACAACGGCGACTGCTACCTCGTGCCCGCGTTCTCCGGACTGCTCGCCCCGCGCTGGCGTCCGGACGCGCGGGGCACCCTGGTGGGCCTGACCCGGTTCCACACCCGGGCCCACCTGGCGCGAGCAGCGCTCGAGGCCACCGCGTTCCAGTCCCGCGAGATGACCGACGCGATGGCCGCCGACGCCGGCAAGACCGCCGAGGCGCTGCGTGTCGACGGTGGGATGGTGGTCAACGACTACCTGATGCAGTTCCAGGCCGACATCCTGGGCATCGACGTGATCCGGCCCGAGGTCACCGAGACCACCGCCCTGGGTGCCGCGTTCGCCGCGGGCCTGGCGGTGGGTCAGTGGGACTCCCCCGACCGGCTCCGCGAGTTGTGGCGGGAGGACCGACGGTGGCAGCCACGGATGGCCGAGGACGAGCGCGCCCGCCTGTGGGGCCGCTGGAACGACGCCGTCGAACGGACCCTGGGCTGGGCCGCGACCGAGAGCTGATCAGGCGGGGACGGTCGGCCCCGCGTGGAAGACGGCAGGACGCAGGGGCGTCACCTCCACCCGGGCCCCCACCTCGAAGACCTCACCACCCGAGACCGGGACAGCGAAGCTCTGCTCGGTGCCGTCGAAGCACATCCGGATGAGGGTCGACGCCCCGACGAACTCGACGCCGGTGCACACGCCGTGACCCTCCGGCCCGACCCGACGGACCGCCAGGCTCTCGGGGCGCCACAGGACGGTTCCGACCCCGTGTGCGGGCGTATCGAGCGGGACCGCACCGATCGTGGTGTGCGCGACCCCACCGTCCGCGGTGGCAGGGAGCAGGACGACCTCGCCCGCCAGCTGGGCGACCTCGCGGCTCACCGGGTGGTAGTAGAGCCGCTCCGGGGTATCGACCTGGGCGAGGCGGCCGTCGATGAGCACGGCGACGCGATCCGCGGTGGCCAGCGCCTCCGCGCGGTCGTGGGTGACCAGGACCGACGTCGCACCGGACTCCGCGAGCAGGGCCGAGACCTCTGCACGGACGCGTCCCCGGAGAGCGGCGTCGAGCGCGCTGAACGGTTCGTCCAGCAGGATCAGTCCCGAGCCCGGAGCGAGCGCGCGTGCGAGTGCGACCCGCTGTTGCTGACCCCCGGACAGACGGGAGGGACGGTCGTCGGCGCGGTCCGCCAGCCCGACCAACTCGAGGACCTCGCGGACCCTGGCCGCCCGCTCGGTGCGGCTGCGCCACCGCGCCACCGGATCGACCGGTACGAGTCCGAACCCGACGTTCCGGGCCACGGACAGGTGCGGGAACAGAGCGCCCTGCTGGGGAACGAGACCTATTCCGCGGTGTTGGGCGGGAAGGGGGTCAACGCGGCGGCCGTCGACGAGGATGCGTCCCGCCGAAACCGGGTGGAGCCCCGCGATCATGCGCAGCACCGTGGTCTTGCCCGACCCGGAGGCCCCGAGTACGGCCAGCGCTTCCCCGGAGCCCACTGTCAGATCGAGATCCCGGACAACAGAGGCGCCGCCGTATCCGCCGGCCACCCCGCGCAGCTCGAGTACGCCGCCGGGGCGTCGTCGCACCGTCATGTGGCACTCACCTGAGTCTCCTCCGAATGAGCCGAGATGGCGGTCCGTGCCGGGACGCCTCGACCGGCCCCTCCCGAACCCCACCCGAACGACCTGCCGAGGACCGCAGCGGGGATCACGGCCACGGCCACGAGCATCGCAGCGTAGGGAGCGGCCTGGGAGTAGGCCGCCACCTCGGTATGGGCCCACATGGCGGAGGCCAGGGTCTCCGTTCCCGTGGGGCGCAGGAGAAGGGTAGCGGGGAGTTCCTTGGCCACACTGAGGAACACCAGGCTGGCCCCCGCGAGGACGCCCGGCATCGCGAGTGGGGCGACGACGCGCAGGAAGGTCCGGAACCGGCCGGAGCCCAGCGCCCCCGAGGCGTCCTCGAGCGCGGTCGGGATCGCTCCGATCGCGGACCGGACCACACCCACGGCGAGCGGGAGGAACAACACCACATACCCGAACACGAGCATCGGCACCTGCTGGTACAGGCCGGGGACCAGCCGAATCCCCACGAACACCACGGCCAACCCGACCGTGATCCCGGGGAGCGCGAAGCCGATCTGGGCGACCGCCTCGGTGGTCCGGGCGACCGGGCCGTTCGACCGGGCCGCGAGGATGCCGATGGGCAGGGCCAACACGATCGTCACGAGCGCCGCGATACCGGACACCCCTGCCGTGGTGGCGGCCGCC
>NZ_JAALDX010000335.1 GCF_014145095.1 Dietzia sp. SLG310A2-38A2
TCCCGCCGACCCCAGCGCCTCCAGCGGCGCGACCGAGCCCAGGACCTGGCCCGCGGACAGCGCGGCGTCCGGCACCACGCCGCTGCCGATGTCCCGCAACCCCTCGGATCCCGCACCGAAACCGGGGTTTCCGACCACGATCTCCTCGGGGATCAGGCCGGTCAGGCCGTCGACGCTGCTGTTGCCGGTCTGGGTGGGCAGCGAGGAGTCGGAGCCCGAGGTGTCCTGCCCGTGCGCCACGACCGGGGTCGCGACCGCCGCCAGGGCGGTCGCGGCGACGACGGCGCCGATGCGCCTTGTCCGGAGTCCGGAACCACGGTTCTGGGGCATCTGTGCTGGCCTCTCGTCACGAGCAGGGCCCTGACGGCCCACGCACGCAAAGCGTACTACTACAGGACCCATCCGGACCGCCTGGACGGGTCCCACCGCGGGGGTGACCTCTACTGGAGTGCCGAACTCAGCCGTGCGACGTTGTCGACGTACCGCCCCGGCCAGGGTCTGTTCTGCCAGGTCCCCAGGCCGAGTGGCGTGCTGTCCGCGAGGTAGGCGTCCACCGCGTCGTTCATCTCGGTCAGTGCCTCCCCACCGAGAACCAGCAGGCTGATCTCGAAGTTCAGGTTGAACGACCGCTGGTCCATGTTGCTCGAGCCCACCACCCCGCCGTAGTCGTCGATCAACAGCATCTTGGTGTGCAGTACCGCTGGCGAGCGGAACCTGTTGATCCGCACCCCTGCCTCGAGGAGTGCGCGGTAGTAGGACCGCTGGGCGTGGTGGACCATGAACTGGTCCGCGTGTTCGGGCACGAACAACTCCACGTCGACACCTCTGTAGGACGCGGAGGTGATCGAGTGGAGGAGCGCCTCGTCCGGGACGAAGTACGGGCTGACGATCCTGATCCGGTGCTCGGCCTGGCCGATGAGCTGGGTGAACATGCGCAGGTTCGGCTGCGTGCGGTAACCGGGACCCGACGGGACGAGCTGGAAGGCGCTGACCGGGTCGCCGGCGGTGGGGTCGCCTTCCGCGCGTCCGGCCGTGACCGACGTGCCGCGGGAGAGCTCATCGAAGGTCCCGATGACCTCACCGGACTCGGAGTACCAGTCCACCGCGAACACCCCGTTCATCGCCTGGACGATCTCCCCCCGTACCTCCATCATGAGGTCCACCCACTCCCGGCCGAGCCGGGTGTTGCGGGGGCTGCCGTAGTTCCGCGCGATGAGGTTCTGCGAGCCGATGAACCCGTGCTCGCCGTCGACGATGAGCATCTTGCGGTGGTTGCGCAGGTCAGGTCTCCGGAACCTGCCGACGAACGGGTTGATCGGCAGCATGAGGTGCAGCTCGACCGGCGAATGGCGCAACCTCCGTCGTAGCACCTTGAAGCCCCGATACCGCAACGAGCCGAGATGGTCGACGAGCACCCTGACCGTCACCCCCCGCTCCGCCGCCTCGACCGCGGCGGTGAAGAACTCATCGGTCTCGTCGTCCCAGGACTGGGCGTAGAACTCGATGTGCACGTGATCGCTGGCCGTGCGCACAGCGTCGGTCATCGTGGCGAGAGAAGCCGCATAGTCCGAGTACAGGCCTACGAACTCACCAGACATGCACGGGATCGCGGTGAGGTTCCGGTTCATCTCGAGAACCGTCCGCACCCCGGGCGGGATCCGCACGCTCTCGGGGACCGTGGGCCACTTTTCCAGCGCCTCCTCGTAGAGCCGGTTGGCCTCGGCCTGGATGACGTGCCGTCGGCCGGTGATGTACGGGTTGCCCAGCAACAGGAACAGCGGCACCCCGATGATGGGGATGAACAGGATCGCCAGCAACCAGGCCTGAGAGGAGGAGGGCTGCCGGTTCTCCGGCACCATGCCCAGGGCGAGGATCTTGATGGCGTACTCGGTGATGAGCAGGGCCGAGGTCACGCCCGCGGGGAACGGGAGGAAGGCCAGTCGGTCGACGGCGGGGTTCATCTGGCGGGTCGGGACAGGACGGCGCCCCGGGGAAGGGAGCGGGGATCGACGAACCGGCCGTCGGTCATGGTCCAGTGCACCACTCCCGCCAGGGCCCTCTGGGCGTAGACCGAGTCGGCGGAACCGAGATCACGGGCACCGGGCAGGACGACGAACGCCTCGTCGTCGGCGACGGCGGTGAAGTCGGCCCGGAGGCCCGTCCGGATCTCCCCCCGGTCCTCGAGTCCGACGATCGCGGCCGTCTTCCCGGACATCCAGCTGGCCACATCCGCGAGATCGCACCCCCTCCGGCGTGCTTCCGACCACACCACCGAGAGTCCGAGTCGGGCGGAGGCGATCGCGTCGATGGTGCCGTCGCGCAGAGCGTCCCAGAGGAGTTCGCGGGTGGCGGCGTCCCGGATCGGGGGGTCCAGGTCGGCAGCGGCCGCGCCCCCGTGGGTGACCTCCGAGACCAGGGCGAGCAGGTGCGGGTTGGTGGAGGCGGTCACTCGCAGCCCCTCCGCCTTGGCCCCGCGCAGCAGCGGCAGCTCCTCGGCGTCGGCG
>NZ_JAALDX010000336.1:0-966 GCF_014145095.1 Dietzia sp. SLG310A2-38A2
GACAGGCGAGCGCGGCCTGTGGCTCCTCGGCACCGCCGGCCCCGCGTTCCTCGCCTCCTCCCACCTCGGTCTGCTGCTGGGCGGCACCCCGCACTACCTCTTCGGACTCGGCGGCGACCAGCTCAACCGCGTCGCCTACGTGACCCGCTTCGCCGACTCCCCCGCGCTCAGCGACCCCTTCTACGCCGATGCCGCCCCCTTCTACCCGCCGCAGTGGTTCTGGGTGGGCGGGCGACTGGCCGCTCTGGCGGGGGTCGAGGGCTGGGAGTTCTACAAGCCCTACGCGATTATCACCATGGCGGTCGCGGGCGCGATCGCGTTCGTCGCCTGGCGCTGGCTGGTGCCGACGCGGTTGGCCGTGCTGTTCGGCCTGGTCACCGCGGTCGTCGGCGGGCACACGAACGCCTACGAGCCCTACTCGTGGATCCTCATCTGCCTGCTCCCGCAGGTCGTGGTGGCGACCTTCCTGCTCTGCGCACGCGCCGCCGCGCGGTCGCAGGGCACCGGGGACGGCCGACCCACGTGGCCGCTGGTCGTGACGATCGGTGTCTACCTCGGCTGGGCGGCTCTGGCGTACACACTCATCGCGGGTGTCGCGGCTTTGCTGGTCGCCCTCGTCGTCGTCGTCAACATTTGGCGCCACCGCGCCGACCGCGTCATCGCCACGCTGATCGCCCACCTGGCCGCGACGGCCGGCATCTCCGTACTGCTCGCGCTGGTGTTCTGGCACCGCTTCCTCCTGGCGGTGCTTGGTGGCGCCGAGACCGAGGCGTCGGTGGCCAACGACTTCGCCCCGGAGATCGGCTCGCGCTGGCCGCTGCCGATGTTCGAGGTGTCCGCCGCCGGCCTGCTGTGTCTGATCGGGCTGGCGTGGGTGGTGGTGACGGTGTGGCCGGACGGTGCCGGCCGGCTCGCAGACCGCGGGGCCGCGTCCCTGGGCGCCCGGATCGGGGACCGCGAAGCCGA
>NZ_JAALDX010000336.1:1220-3023 GCF_014145095.1 Dietzia sp. SLG310A2-38A2
TGATCCCGGTGATCACGCTGGCGCTCGCGCTCGCGGGGGTGGTCGGCTCCCTCGCCCTGGCCCGCTGGGCGGTGACCACGTCGCCCACGCATTCGCGCGGCCGGGTCTCCGCGGTGGCCGTGGTGGTGGCCGGTCTGGCCGCGATCCAGATGGTGCAGCACGTCTCCGAGGAGGACTCGCGGTTCGCCGCCGCAGCCCGCGAGACCTCTGCAGCCCCGACGGAGGTGTTGGAGGCGATCGACGAGATGACCCCCGGGCGGGAGCCCTCGGAACTGGTGGTCCTCACCTCGGCCCCGACCGTCTACGCCTACCGCCCGTATTTCACCTTCCAGGCACCCGCGCAGGCCTACGCGACCCCGGCCGGGCGCTACACCGCGCGGACGGACGAGATCCGGGAGTGGGCCTCGGTCGAGTCCCCTGCCGAGCTGGCCGACGCGATGGACTCAAGCCCGTTCCGAGGTCCGGACGTGATGGTGCTCGATCGGGATGGCTCCCGGAACTGGATAGTGCCGGTGGCGATCAACGAGATGCCCCTGGCTCGGAACAACAGTCGGGAGAAGATCCGGTTCCACCCGGAGCAGTTCGCGGACCCGGACCTGTTCGACGTCCGCGAGGTGGGCTCACGGGTGGTGATCGTGCGTCGCTGACCGGGCCGGGCCGCACCTCAGGCGGGGCGCAGCGTCGTGGGCGCCGCTCAGGCTGGGCGTAGCGTCGTGGGCGCCGGGAACGGTGCCACGATCTCGCGGCCGACCTCCTCGATCGCGTCCGTGAGCGCCGTGGACATCACGATCCGGTCCTCGTAGAGGTGGGAGATCCGCACCACGGTGTCGCGGCCGTTCTCGTGGAACAGGAAGCGCTCCATGAGGAACCGCAGTCCGATCCCCTCGAGCACGTCCTCCGCCTGGTGCCAGTCGTCGACCGGGTCGAGCGGGCGGCCGAGCCGGTCGATCGGCACGAGCAGCGGCTCGGCGACGGCCATGTCGATCCACCCGATCAGTTCGCCGTCCTCACGGCGGTGTGGGATCCAGGTGTCGGGAATCATGTCGGTCCTCTCAGCGAATCTCCTCGAGGTGCACTGCGCCGATCACGGCAAGGACGATAGCGGCCTGGACCGCCGGAGTCGCGATCGCCGCAACAACAATTGGCCGGACTCGGCCACGGCGGGCGAGGATGGAGTTCGCCGTGATAGCCACGGTCGCGAGGAGCGCGATCATCGGTAGAACTGAGACAGGCATCTGCCACGGACTTGAACACTCGTAGACGCGCCCCTGAACCGAGCAGTCGAGCACGAAAAATCCCGCCATCATGCCCAGCGGGAGGGCGAACGTCCCGAGTACCAGCACCTCAGCCGCATACAAAGCCACTGCGAGTATCCACCACGTGCCGGGCGCACCGGGGCGGTGCGTTTCGGCAGCCATATACCCCAACCTATCGGCACGCCACAGCGAAGTAGCTAGTCGTCCTTTTTCTGGTCGTTCTCACTGCGGCCCCGAGCCTTGTTAGCCGCAGTAAGGACGAGCAATACCGCGGCACTTCGGGCTGCGTGGTGCGGCGACTCCGCCACCTGCGACCACCGCGGGAGCGGGCGGTCAGAACTTCCGGAAACTGTGCCCGAGGAGCCGCTTGCCGCCCTCGGCGAACTTGCCCGCCCTGGCCGCGGTCGGCAACAGCGACAGCGCGTTGAAGCGCGAGGTCAGGTGCAGACGCGCGGCCCGCTCGGCGCTCTTCCAGCCCCGGGCGGCGAACGCGTCGGCCTCGCCGGCGAAGAAGCGGGCCTCCTCGTCGAAGCGGCGGCCGTCGAGC
>NZ_JAALDX010000336.1:3074-4960 GCF_014145095.1 Dietzia sp. SLG310A2-38A2
GAACGGACGAGTCGGACGCGGAGTGCCTGCGGTAGAGGAACGCCAGGGTGGGGTCGTAGACCATGTGACCGCCGCCGGTGATCACGTCGACCAGCAGCGCCAGGTCCTGCACCACGTCGAGTCCCTCACGGAACCCGATTCGGCGGATCCACTCGGAGCTCCACGCCAGAGACGGGAAGTAGGTCCAGTTCCCGTGCATCAGCGAGGTCATGAGCTTCTCGCCGTGGAGGACCGTGCGACCGTCGGCCTTGGGCGAGGTGAACGCCTTGACGGTGTCCGACAGGGGCCGCACGGGGGCGCCGTGCTCGTCGATCACGCTGACGCCCACCTCCATCACGGCGGCGTCGGGAACGGCCGCGAAACCGTCGGCCACGACCTGCAGGTAGTTGGGCAGCATGACGTCGTCGGCGCCCATCACCACGACGATCGGCGCCGTGACCATCTCCAGGCACTTGCGGTAGTTGCCGTTGGCGCCGAGATTCGCCTCGTTCTTCTCGTAGGTCACCCGCTCGTCGCGCGCGGTGATCTCCCCCATGTAGCGGGCCGGCTCCGGGTCCGGATAACCGTCGTCCACCACGACCAGACGGAAGTCGGTGTAGCTCTGGGACAGGACACTGTCCACGGCCTTCTTGAAGTGGCCGACGTCCCCGTAGTAGGGGAGCATCACATCGATGGCCATCGGGGAACCGCCGTCCTTCTCGTCACCGGGTTTTCCGTTCGATCGCATAGTATCGACCGGCGATGAGCAGTGACAGTGAGCGACTCTTAGGACACGACGACACGGCCGGGGGCGACCCTGCAGGAAACCGCGACGTCTGGCTGGTCGTCCCCTGCTTCAACGAGGGCACCGTGATCGAGGACGTCCTCGGCACCGCACGCGAGACGTTCCCGAACATCGTGGCGGTCGACGACGGTTCCTCCGACGAGTCGGCCGCGGCGATCCACCGTGCGGGGGCGCACCTGGTCAGGCACCCGGTCAACCTCGGTCAGGGGGCCGCCATCCAGACCGGTGTCGAATACGCCCGCGCGCAACCCGGCGCCCGCTACTTCGTCACCTTCGACGCCGACGGACAACACCAGGTCAAGGACGTGCTCGCGATGGTCGAGCGGGTGCGTGGGGAGCCCGTGGACATCGTGGTGGGGACCCGCTTCGGCCGACCACGCCGCGAGGGCGACCAGGTCCCACTGATCAAGCGGATCGTCCTGAAGACCGTCGTCATGCTCAGTCCACGCACACGCAGGCTCGGCCTGACGGACGCCCACAACGGGTTGCGGGTGTTCAACCGGCGCGTCGCGGACGACCTCAACCTGCGCATGAACGGCATGAGTCACGCCAGCGAGTTCGTGGAACTGATGGACAGCCGTGGGTGGCGCGTGGCCGAGCAGCCCGTCGACATCCTCTACACCGAGTACTCCATGTCGAAGGGGCAGTCGCTGCTCAACGGGATCAACATCCTCTCCGACGGGTTCGTGGGAAAGAGGTTGCCGCGATGATCAAGGCACTGCTGTTGCTCGCCGGCGCCGCGCTGGTGGCGTTCTTCCTGGCCAACCGCCGCAAGGCGCGGGCCAAGGCCGGGGTCAAGATCGGCTTCGTGTTGTTCGTGGTGTTCATGGTCTACGCCGTGATGCGCCCGGACGACCTCACCGTGCTGGCCAACGCGCTGGGCGTGCAGCGCGGCACGGACCTGGTGCTGTACGCGCTGGTCATGGGCTTCGCGTTTGTCACCGTCTCCACGTACGTGCGCTTCCGCGAACAGGAACTGCGTTACGCCCGGCTGGCCCGGTCGATCGCGCTGCAGAACGCGGTGCGGCCGGAGGACGAGCCCCACGCGACCGCGGTGATGCCCGCGGCGGACGACGACGACCGCCCGCGACGGTGACCGGGC
>NZ_JAALDX010000337.1 GCF_014145095.1 Dietzia sp. SLG310A2-38A2
GCGCGTCGGGTCGTGGGCGGGCCGATCGGCGTCCGTCTGGCCGGAGAGGTCGGGGGCGTCGAGGTGGCTGGTGGTCATGAGCGCCAGCTTACCGATGCGACCGGGGAGGCCGACGGGACCTGTCAGACGGCCGGATCGGCCCCGGTCTCGTGCACGGCGAACTCCCGGAAGCGGCGGGCGAGGTCCGGATCACCGGCGGGAGCGGAGCGCTCGCACAGGCCCGGCGACCCGGCGATCTGGCGAAAACCCGACGGGCCGATGTACGACGCCGGTGGGAGCGACTCCGTCGCGGCGTACAGGAGAGGTCGCGCCCCGTCGGACGCGGTGGGGACGATCCGTCGACCGAGCAGGTTGAGTACCGCGTTGACCGGCGGGAACGGCGTCGGATCGAGGATCGAGGTCGCGGCGAACCCTGGGTGCGCGAGCTGGACGTCCACCGGTGACCCGGCGGCGTCGAGCCGGTTCTGCAGGTCGAGACCCCAGAGCATGCACGCGAGCTTGGACTGGGCGTACGCGACCGCCATGGAATACCGGCGCCGGCGGAAGTGGGGGTCCTCGAAGTCGATGCGTCCCGTGGCGTGGGCCATCGAGGCCGTGATCACGACCCGCTCCCTGATCCGCGGCAGCAGCAACTCGGTGAGCAGGAACGGCCCGAGGACGTTGACCCCCAGGTGCAGTTCGAAGCCGTCGGGGGTCTGTCTGCGTGTCCTGCTCATGAGTCCGGCGTTGTCCAGCAGGACGTCGACCGGATCCGTGTATCCCGCCGCGAACCCGCGCACGGCGTCGAGGCGGCTCAGGTCGAGCTCGTGGACCTCCGTCGAACCGCCGATCTCCGCCGCCGTCGACTCCCCCTCGGCGCGGGTGATGGAGGGGAGCACCACGTGGGCGCCGCGACGCGCCGTCTCGCGTGCCACCTCCTTGCCGATCCCGCTCGTGCCGCCGGTCACCATGATGGTCTTGCCGGTCAGGTCAGGTAGGCAGTCCACGGTCCACTTCTGTGCGCTCATGGGCACAGTGTGCGGGGGCGGCGGGGCCAGCGGTGTCGCCACCGGCCCACGGGGAGCATCGCCGCTGTTCAGGCACTCTCCTCGGGAAGACGGTGACGGTCACCTGTCATCGGTGACACACTCTGGAAACCGATGGGTCACCACGGAACGAGCTCCGACATGAGGAGAGACAGTGGCCGAGAACCCCCGCACCACCGCACGTCACACCACAGCACGCCACACCACCAACGAGGGTGGTGAGTCGCTGGAGCTCAACTCCGTGTTCGTCCGCCCTGGCGAGGCCACCGAGTTGCCCCGTTTCGAACTCCCGAGGGACCGGGCCCTTCCCGAGACGGCCTATCAGATCGTGCACGACGAGGCGATGCTCGACGGCAACGCGCGACTCAACCTGGCCACGTTCGTCTCCACGTGGATGGACGACGAGGCCCGGCGTCTGTACGCCGAGACCGTCGACAAGAACATGATCGACAAGGACGAGTACCCCCAGACCGCCGCGATCGAGGAGCGGTGCTGGAGGATGATCGCCGGCCTCTGGAACGTGCCGGACGTCGGGGAGTCCATCGGCACCTCGACCATCGGCTCGTCCGAGGCGTGCATGCTGGGCGGGCTCGCACTCAAGCGACGCTGGCAGGCCGGGCGCCGGGCGGGGAACAAGTCCACCGAGAGACCCAACATCGTGCTGTCGACCGCCGTGCAGGTCTGCTGGGAGAAGTTCTGCAACTACTTCGAGGTCGAGCCCCGCTGGGTGCCGATCTCGGCGGAGCACCCGATGCTCGACGGCCACGAACTCGAGAAGTACGTGGACGAGAACACCATCGGGGTGGTCGCCATCATGGGCGTCACCTACACCGGTGCCTACGAGCCGGTCGCCGAGATCGCCGCGAAGCTCGACCAGATCGAGGAGGACACCGGCCTCGACGTCAGGATCCACGTCGACGGCGCGTCCGGCGGCATGGTCGCGCCGTTCTGCCAACCCGACCTGGAGTGGGACTTCCGCGTCGAACGCGTCGCGTCCATCAACACCTCCGGCCACAAATACGGGCTCGTCTACCCGGGTGTGGGCTGGATCGTGTGGCGCGATACGGACGCTCTCCCGGAGAGCATGATCTTCCACTGCAGCTACCTCGGCGGGGACATGCCGACCCTGGCGCTGAACTTCTCGCGACCCGGGGCCCAGGTCCTCCTGCAGTACTACATGTTCCTGCGGCTCGGCTGGGAGGGGTACCGCCGGGTCCAGCAGGGATCCCTCGACGTCGCACAGTTCCTGTCCGCGGAGATCGGGACGCTCGCCCCCTTCGAGTTGGTGAGCCGGGGCGACACGATTCCGGTCGTCACCTGGCGGCTCAAGGAGGGGTACACGGAGATGTGGACCCTCTACGATCTGTCGGACCGACTCAGGATGAAGGGCTGGCTCGTGCCCGCGTATCCCCTGGCCGACGATCTGGCGCACGTGACCGTGCTGCGCATCGTGGTCCGCGTCGGCCTCGGCCGCGACCTGGCCTCGGCATTGATCAAGGACCTCGCCGGCGAGGTGTCATTCCTCGACGAGCTCGACTCACCGATGCCCCGCAGGGGAGCCGGATCGCACTTCCACCACTGAGAGGCCCGGGGCGACCTGGCACGAAGTGGTGTGGTCGGAGCTACCCGCGCACCAGTACGGCGACCATGAAACCGCTGTCCTCGCTGAACGGCCGGAGGTCCCAGGTAGACCAGCGCTGCTCCAGCTCCAGTCCCGCCTCTCGCGCGTCGGCGTCGAATTCCTCGCGCGACCACCCACGGTCGAGACCGAACCCCACGACCAGGCGCCCGCGTCGTCCCTCGACGTCGTCGGACGCCGCCACCAGACGCGCGGCGAGGTGGGCCAGCACCGTGCCACGGTCGGCGGGATCGACGAACGCCAGGACGTTGCCGGCGGAGACGGCCAGGTCGAACGGCCCTGCCGCCCAGTCCTCCCCCGCCAGGTCCGCGACCTCCCAGGTGGCGTCAGGGCACAGCTCCCGCGCCCGTTCGACCAGGTGGGGGTCGAGGTCCACACCGGTGACCCGGTGCCCGCGCTCGTGGAGATAGGCCCCCGTGCGGCCCTGTCCGCACCCGGCGTCGAGGATTCGGGCGCCACGCGGCGCCATCGCATCGATCAACCGCGCCTCGCCGTCGATGTCCACCCCCTCGGCCACCATGTCGTCCCACCGCTTGGCGTATCGCTGCGAGTGCCCGGGATCGGCGTCCACGATCTTCTTCCACGTCTGCGTCATGTCACCCAGTATGGCCGTGCCGCACCCCGACCGGTGCCGAGGTCATCCGTCCAGCCGGCGCATCAGTCGGAACGCGCTCAGGTCCGCGCCCCGGTTCTGGTTGACGAGCGCGAGGACGACGGTGCCGGAGGCGGGGCTCATGAGCGCGGTGGACCGGAATCCGCCTGTCCCGCCGTTGTGCCACAGGGTCCGATCCCCCGCACGGTGCCACCCGAGCCCCATCCGTTCCGGCCCGCCCGGTTGCGTGGCGTGGGTGAGACGGATGGCATCACCGAGCCCGGTGCTCCCCGGGTCGACCTGGGCCGCGAGGAACCGGACCATGTCCGAGGCCGTGGACCGCAGTGCTCCCGCGCCTGCCAGCCCGGCCAGGGGCCAGGGATCGGCGGGACGACGACTCCGGAATCCCACCGCCATCCGCTGCCGCTGATCGGTGGTCATCTGGGCGTCGACCACGGTGTCCCCCAACCCGAGCGGACCGCAGACCCGGTCTCGTACGAGCGTTCCGTAGTCCTGTCCGGTCGCTGTGGTCATCGCGGTGCCGAGGAGGCCGAACCCGAGATTGGAGTACGCCGGCGTGCCGTGTCCGGGCACCCGCTTCAGTCGCGCGTCGCCCAGACTCCGGAGCACATCCTCCTCGGTCAGCCGCGCGTACGGGTCAGCACCGGTGCGCTGGTAGGCGACATTCTCCCGGAGCCCGAGACGCACCGGGGACCGCCGGAGCCCGGAGGTATGGGTCGCGAGGTGCTGCAGGGTGATCTCCACGCCGGCCCGACGCGGAACCTCCACACCGGCCGGGAGGAGCTCTCGTACAGGGGTGTCGAGCCGCCAGTCCCTCCGGATCACGCCGTCCGCGAGCAGGAGCGCGGTGAACGTCTTGGTGATCGACCCGATCTCGAACAGGGTGCCCGAGTCCGGGACCTCACCGTGGCCGTCGTCGCCCCCGGAGGCGATCGACACGTCCCCGGACGGCCCCCCGCCGACCACCAGGCCGACTCGCCGACGCGCCAACCGTTCGGTCGTCCTCCCGACCAGTGCCGCGCATCTGCTCGCCCGGTGCCCCGCCCGGACATCCTCACCGTCCATGGCCCCGAGTCAACGTCATCCGGTCGACCACCGCATCCTGCGTGTCGGAGCGGTGGTGCACGATGGGCGGCATGACCTCCCTCCCCGGCGCCGTCTCCGCCACAGGACCCGACCGTCACGCGCTCCGCTCGCGCGCCGACGAACTGTTGAGCGCGCTCGCCGGGCAGGGGGCGACGCTGCGGGAGGACCAGTGGACAGCGATCGAGGCGCTCGTGGCCGACCGCCGGCGGGCCCTCGTGGTGCAGCGCACCGGCTGGGGCAAGTCGGCGGTGTATTTCATCGCCGCCCGTCTGCTGCGGGAACTCGGTTCGGGGCCCACGGTGATCGTCTCGCCGCTGCTGGCACTCATGCGAAACCAGGTCGAGGCGGCCGCGCGGGCAGGGGTGCGGGCGGCCACCATCAACTCGGCCAACATGACGGAGTGGGACGACGTGCGCGCCTCGGTCCGCGCCGGCGAGGTGGACGTTCTGCTGGTCAGCCCGGAGCGGCTCAACAACCCCGACTTCCGCGATACCGTCCTGCCCGCCCTGGCCGCGGACGCCGGCCTGGTGGTGGTCGATGAGGCCCACTGCGTCTCCGACTGGGGGCACGACTTCCGGCCCGACTACCGCCGGATCCGCACGCTGTTGGCCGATCTGCCCGAGGGCGTTCCGGTACTGGCCACCACTGCCACGGCCAACGACCGGGTGGTGCGCGACGTGGCACAGCAGCTCGGTGTGGGCGAACGGCCGGATGGGCCCGATCGCCCGGGCTCTGAGGCGGGCGACCCCGCGGCGTCCGACACTCTCGTCCTGCGGGGCGGGTTGGACCGTGAGTCGCTGCGCCTGTCGGTGGTGGCGATCGACGACTCGGAGCGCCGCGCGGCGTGGCTGGTGGAGAACCTGGAGTCCCTACCGGGCAGCGGGATCGTCTACAGCCTGACCGTCGCAGCGGCCCAGGACATGGCCGAGTTGCTCACCTCCGCCGGGCACCGTGTGAGCGCCTACACCGGCCGCACCGATGCGGGCGAGCGCGAGGAGCTCGAGCGCGCACTGCTGGACAACGAGGTCAAGGCGCTGGTCGCCACATCCGCGCTGGGCATGGGTTTCGACAAGCCCGACCTGGGCTTCGTCGTCCACCTCGGGGCCCCGCCGTCGCCCATCTCCTACTACCAGCAGATCGGTCGCGCCGGCCGTGCGGCCGACCGGGCCGAGGTGGTCCTGCTGCCCGGACCCGAGGACCGGGCAATCTGGAATCACTTCGCCTCTCTGGCCTTTCCGCCCGAGGACGTGGTCCGCCGCGTCCTCGACGCCCTGGAACCCGACCGGCCGCAGTCGACCCAGGCCCTCGAGCCCGCCGTGGATCTGGGCCGGACCCGGTTGGAGATGGTGCTCAAGGTGCTCGACGTGGACGGCGCGGTCCAGCGGGTGCGGGGCGGGTGGATCTCGACCGGACGGCAGTGGCACTACGATGCCCAGCGCTACGCCGGGTTGGCCGAGGCCAGGCGGTCGGAGCAGGAGGCGATGATCGCGTACGAGCGGACCGGCTCGTGCCGGATGGATTTCCTGCGCACGCAGCTCGACGACCCCACTCTCGACCCGGCCTCCGGCGGATGCGGACGATGCGACAACTGCACCGGCGATCGCAGGACGACCTCGGTCGACGACGGTGCGCTGACCCGCGCCCGCGAGGCGCTGGAGCGCCCGGGAGTGGTCCTGCCCCCCCGACGCCAGTGGCCCACCGGGCTCGCGCGGCTGGACGTGCCGCTGAAGGGCAA
>NZ_JAALDX010000033.1 GCF_014145095.1 Dietzia sp. SLG310A2-38A2
ACCCTCGGCCGCCCCGCCCCGCGCGCTCGTCCGCCCCGCACGCGACCGACCCCGGTCCAACGAGAAGAGCGTTCCGCGCACCTGCCTCTCGGGCGATGTGCGCGGAACGCTCTTGTGGACGTGCGGGGACCGGGTGACGATCCGCCGGGCGGGGGCTACTTCTCCAGGGCGTTGACCACCGTGAGCTCACCGTCGGAGTGCGAGACGCGGATGCGCTTCTTGTCGAGCTTGCCGACGGAGGTCTTGGGGATCTCGTCGACGAACGCGAACTTCTCGGGCACCTGCCACTTGGCCATCTTGGTCTCGAGATGCGCGCGCAGGTCCTCGACGTCGGGGTCGGCCACGCCCTCCTTCACCACGATCGTGGCCAGCGGGCGCTCGTCCCACTTGGGGTCGGGGATCCCGATCACGGCCGCCTCGGCCACGGCCGGGTGCTCGAGGAGGTAGTTCTCGACCTCGACCGAAGAGATCCACTCGCCGCCGGACTTGATGATGTCCTTGGCACGGTCGGTGAGCTGCAGGAACGCCTCGGGGCGGACGTACCCGACGTCGCCGGTGCGCAGCCAGCCGTCGTCGAACGAGTCGGAGTTCTCCACCTTGTAGTAGCTGCCCGTGATCCAGGGGCCACGCACCTGGAGCTCACCCACGGACTCGCCGTCCCAGGGCAGTTCCTGGCCGGCGTCGTCGACGATCCGGGCCTTGACCCCCGCGATGAACCGGCCCTGCGTGGTGCGCAGGTCGAACTGCTTCTCCTCCGGCAGGTCCGCCTTCGGCCGCGACAGCGTGCCGATGGGCGAGGTCTCCGTCATGCCCCACGCGTGGATGATGTTGATCCCGTAGTTCTCCTTGAACTTGCGGATCAGCGCGGGCGGGCAGGAGCTGCCGCCCACGACCACGGCACGGAAGCTCGACATGTCGATGGGGTGGTCGACGCTGTAGGCGTCCACCGCCATCCAGATGGTCGGCACGGCGGCGGCCAGGGTCGGGCGCTCGGAGGCGATCATCGCGGCCAGTGGTTCGGGCTGCAGGAAGCGCTCCGGCATGAGCAGCGAAGCGCCCACCAGGAACGCGGCGTACGGCAGGCCCCACGACATCGCGTGGAACATGGGGACGATCGCCAGCACGTTGTCGTCGAGCGAGATGTCCATGCCGTCGGACATGCACACCTGCATCGAGTGCAGGTAGATCGACCGGTGCGAGTAGACGACGCCCTTCGGATCGCCCGTGGTACCCGAGGTGTAACACATCGCGGCGCCGGAGTTCTCGTCGACCTCGGGCCACTCGAACTCGGTGGGCTGGGCAGCCAGAAGCGCCTCGTAGTCGTGCACCTGCACGCCCTCCGGGGCCTCGAGCTTCGCCGCACCGCCGCCGGTGACGATCACGTGCTCGACGGTCGAGAACCGCGGCAGCAGGGGCTGCAGGAGCGGGATCAGGCTCGGGTCGACGATCACGACCTTGTCCTCGGCGTGGTTGGCCACGAACTCGAGCTGGTCCGGGAACAGCCGGATGTTCAGGGGGTGGAGCACCGCGCCCATCGACGGGATGGCCAGGTAGGCCTCCATGTGCTCCGAGTTGTTCCACTGGAACGTCGCGACGCGCTGGTCTGCGTCGATCCCGAGCGAGCGCAACCCGTGGGCGAGCTGGGCCGCCCGCTTGCCGAGTTCGCCGAACGTGACTTTCCGCGGGCCCTGATCGGTCCAGGTGGTGACGACCGCGTCCGAGTGGACGGTCGCGCCGAACGTCAGGATGGTACTGATGTTCAGCTGTTCCGGCTGCATGGTGCTGCGCATGCGAGGGGCTCCTCACTCAGGGGGTGTCGGGGGTCACTTCTGGACACGACCCTACCTGTCGTCCAGGGTGTCGAAGACCTCCTGGACCGTCTTCATGGCCGAGAGGGCCGCCGGCGCCCCGCAGTATCCCGACGCGTGGATGACGGCCTCGGTGATCTCCTCACGGGTGAGGCCGTTGGTCAGGCCGCCGCGCACGTGACCCGCCAACTCGGCGTTCGCCCGCAACGCCACGAGCATGCCGATGTTCAGCAGGCTCCGGTCCCGCCGCCCGAGTCCCGGACGGTCCCAGATGTTGCCCCACACGTTCTCGGTGACCACGTACTGCAGGGCCTCGGAGGCGGTCCCCTCGGCCCGGCCCATCGCGCGGTCCACGAAGGCGTCGCCCATCACCTCACGCCGGGTCGCGAAACCCCGCGACCGAAGATCCGCGGCCGAAGGCCCCTCGCCTGAACCGTTCGTCGTCGTCATCTCGTGGTCCTTCCTGTCAGTGCGTGCGGGCCCGTCGGTGTGTCCGGGCGCGGTCACGGCCCATCCTGCCGTCGACCCCGGGGTCGGCTACTCTCGGAGGGTCCGGCTCCCCCGCCGGACACCCGTGGTACCCGGCGGAAGTCGGTGTGAATCCGACGCTGTCGCGCAACTGTGATCCCGCCCCGAGCGGGCGAGCCAGGTCGGCCGGTACCGCGGCGCCGTACGAACTGACCTCGCACGAAGGACGGTTGCGTGCCGCGGCGTCCGCGTCGCTGCCGAGCTGCTTTCGTCCTGGCGATCCCCGGAGGATGTCATGCACCAGTCTCGAGCCCGGACCACGCCCCGATCCCGCTCCCTGTTCGCCGCCGTCCTCACCTCCGTCGCCCTGGTCGCCTCGGCCTGCTCCGGCGCCGACGAGCAGGGGGCCGACCAGACCGACGGCACCGGCGCCGCCGCCGGTGAGCCGCAGGCAATCATCTCGCTCAGCCCCACCACCACCGAGATGCTGTACGCCGTGGGTGCCGGCGACAGGGTGGTCGCGGTGGACGAGCGCTCCGACTTCCCCGCCGACGCCCCGGTCACCGACCTGTCGGGCTACACCCCGAACCTCGAGGCGATCCTCGGGTACCAGCCGGACCTGGTCGTGGCCACGGACGACACCGGCGACATCGTGTCCGGCCTCGAGCGGTCCGGGGTCGAGGTCCTGCTGCTCCCCGCCGCCCGGACCCTGGACGACACGTACACCCAGATCGAACAGGTCGGAGCGGCCACCGGGACGGTCGGCGAGGCCGCCGAGCTGGTCTCGAGGATGCAGGGCGAGATCGACGAGATCGTGGCCTCGGTCCCGGAGCGCGAGACCCCGCTGACCTACTTCCACGAACTCGACGACACCTACTACACGGTCACCGACGACACGTACATCGGAGAGGTGTACTCCCTACTGGGGTTGACCTCGATCGCGACCGGAGACGACGCCTACCCCCAGCTGTCCGAGGAGTTGATCCTCGAGGCCGACCCGGACCTGGTGATGCTCGCCGACGGGCAGTGCTGCGGGATCACGCCGGAGGTCGTGGCCGAGCGCCCCGGGTGGGGCGAGCTCGGCGCGGTGAGGCAGGACCGCGTCTTCGTGGTCGACGAGGACCTGGCCAGCCGGTGGGGCCCGCGCGTGGTGGACTTCATGCGCGAGGTGGCCGGGATCATCTCCACACTGCCTGTGAACGAACCACAGCCCGAGAGTGAACCTGCCTCGTGACCCGAGCGTCGCCCCGCCACGCCCTGGTGTTGGGTGGAGCGACACTGCTGTTCCTCCTGGCGCTGTTGGCGGGCACGCTCGTCGGTCCCGCCGGGCTCACCCCGCGGGGGGTCCTGCTCGAGTTGGTCGGGCAGCTGCCGTTCGTGCACGTCGACTCGGGGTTCTCGCCACGCCAGCAGGTGATCCTGTGGGAGATCCGGATCCCTCGGGTCGTGCTCGGCGGGATCGTCGGCGCGATGCTGGCGCTCGCCGGTGCCACCTACCAGGGCGTGTTCCGAAACCCGCTCGCCGACCCCTATCTCCTCGGTGTGTCCAGCGGCGCCGGGCTGGGCGCGACACTGGCGATAGTCGTGGGCGGGGCCATGGGTTCGGCGGTGGTGCCCCCCGCGGCGTTCGTCGGCGGCATGATCGCGGTGATGGCCACCTACACCCTCGGCCGCAGTATCGGTGGCGGGCGGACAGAGGTCGTGATCATCCTCGCCGGAGTCGCCGTCGCCGCGTTCGCCAGCGCCATCCAGACCTTCTTCATGCAGCGCAACGACGAGACCCTGAGGCAGGTGTACTCGTGGATGCTCGGCCGGCTCACGACCAGCGGCTGGTCCGAGGTGCGGACCGTGCTGCCGTACGTCCTGGTCTCGGTCGCGGTGATCGCCCTGTTCCGGCGCACCCTCGACGTGATGGCGGTGGGTGACGTCGAGGCCTCCACCCTCGGCATCGCCCCGGCCCGGGTGCGGTTGGTGCTGATCAGCGTCGCCACGCTGGGGACCGCCGCGGTCGTGTCCGTGAGCGGCCTGATCGGGTTCGTCGGCATCGTGATCCCGCACGCCGTCCGGATGGTGATCGGCCCGGGCCACCGGTTACTCCTACCGCTGTCCCTGCTGGTGGGGGCGAGTTTCCTCGTCCTGGCCGACATCGTGGCCCGCACCGCGATGAGCCCGGCCGAGCTGCCGATCGGGGTCGTGACCGCCGCGATCGGTGCCCCGTTCTTCCTGTTCGTCCTGCGCCGGAGCCGGGGACTCATATGACCTCCACCCCGGATGCTCGCGCGGCCCTGTCCTGCCGCGGTCTCCACGTGGCCCGTGACGCCGTGCCCGTCCTGCACGGGATCGACCTGGCCGTGCCGACCGGGTCCTGGATCTCTCTGGTCGGGCCGAACGGCTCGGGCAAGACCACGCTGCTCTACGCCCTGGCCGGGCTCATCCCGTCCCGCGGGGAGGTGGAGGTCATGGGCCTGGCGCCGCGACGGGCCGGACGCCGGCGGGTGGCCCGGATGGTGGCGCTGATGCCGCAGCGCCCGGTCGTACCCGAGGGCGTGAGCGCGCGAGAGCTGATCCGGCTGGGCCGCACACCCCACATCCCCCGGTTCGGCACCGAGTCGCCCCACGACCACGAGGTCGTCGAGAGCGTGATCGACCGACTCGCGCTGCACGACCTGGCCCCGCGCATCGCCACCACGCTGTCCGGGGGCGAGCTCCAGCGGGTGGTCCTGGGACGGGCCCTGGCACAGGAGCCCCGCGTGTTGTTGTTGGACGAGCCCACGAGCGCCCTCGACATCGGGCACCAGCAGCAGGTCCTCGACCTGGTCGACTCGATGCGGCGGGAGAGCGGACTCACCGTGGTGGCCGCCATGCACGACCTCACCTCCGCTGCGCACTACGGCGAACGCGTGGTCCTGCTGGACGAGGGCCGCATCGTCGCCGACGGCACCGGAGAGGACGTGCTGACCGTGGAACGGGTGGCCGAGGTGTACGACGCCCGCGTCGAGGTCCTCGACCGCCCCGACGGCCGCGCCGTCCTGCCGCTCCGCGAGCCGGGGACTCGGGCGTGATGCCGGGGGCGGGGACCTGATGGAGATCGTGCTGCTGGGCACGGGTGCCGCCGACGGGTGGCCCAATCCGTTCTGCCGCTGCGGCACCTGCC
>NZ_JAALDX010000338.1 GCF_014145095.1 Dietzia sp. SLG310A2-38A2
GAGATCGGCGGCGATCTGCGCACCCGAGTTCGCACCGCCCACCACCACGACGCGCCGGCCGCCGAACGGCCCCGGACCCCGGTAGCCGGCGCTGTGGATCTGGGCGCCCCGGAAACCCCCGACGCCCGGGTAGGTCGGCACGAACGGCCTCGACCACGTGCCGGTGGCACTGATCACCGCGCGAGAACGCCACCGGCGGCCATCGGCGGCATGGACGACGAACCCGTCCGGATCGACACGCTCCACAGCCACGATCCGGACTGCGCGCCGGACGGGTAGCCCGTAGTACTCCTCGTACCCGCGCAGATACTCCACCACGTGGGCCGCGTCGGGGTTGCCGCCGTCCGTCCGGTGCATCCGGCGGCCCGGGAGGGACGAGTAGTCAGCGGGGGAGAACAGTCGCAGCGAGGGCCAGGTGTGCGGCCACGCACCCCCCGGCCCGTCGGACGCGTCGAGGATCTCGAAGTTCGCGCCAGCACGGGTGAGGTAAAAGCCGGCGGCCAGGCCGGCCTGGCCGCCACCGATCACCACGACGTCTTTCACCACTGCGTCGTGCCCCACGGCGCCTCTCACGCCAGCGCCCCTCACCCCGCCCGATCCCCTCTCGGCACCCCCTGAACTGTTTCTATCGACACTCATCAATATTAATCCTACAGTGAAGGGATGACCCCGTTGCCCGCCTCCGCGACCGGCCCGTCCGGCCCGGAGAACGAGACCCCGGACACCGACACCGGTGCCCGTGAGCATCGCTGGCTCGTGGTGTCGCTCGCCGCGGCCGCGGTGGCGTGGGTCGCCCTGTGGGTGATCAACGAGTGGTTCTGGGACGCGGCCGTCGGCTGGCTCGGTCTCGACCTCGCCGACCGGGCGGTCGGCGCCGTGCACTTCTTCATGTACGACACCGTCAAGATCTTTCTCCTGCTCCTCGGGCTGATGTTCCTGGTGGGCATGCTCCGGGCCAGCCTCGACCTCGAGCGGGCCCGCGACTGGCTCGAGGGCCGGGGGCTGTTTCTAGGCCTCACCCTGGCCGTGGTGCTCGGCGTGGTGACCCCGTTCTGCTCCTGCAGCTCGATCCCGCTGTTCATCGGCTTCGTCGCCGCGGGTATCCCGCTGGCGGTGACCCTCACCTTCCTCATCGCCTCCCCGCTCATCAGCGAGATCGCGGCCATCATGATCGGCGAGATGTTCGGGTGGCACATCGCCGCCGCCTACGTCGGCGCAGGGGCGGCCATCGCCTTCATCGCGGGATGGGCGCTGTCGCGGTTCCGGCTCGACAAATGGGTCGACAGCGTGGTCTACACCACCCGCGTGGCCGCACTCCGTGCCGACGGGCACGTGCCCTCGCTGCGCGAGCGGGTGGACGCCGCTCTCGGCGAGTCCCGCGACATCGTCCGTAGCGTGTGGATCTGGGTGGTGGTGGGCGTCGGCATCGGTGCGGTGATCCACGGCTGGGTCCCCGAGGACTTCTTCCTCCGGTGGGCGGGCCCGGATAATCCCCTGGCGGTTCTCGTGGCCACCCTCGCCGGGATCCCCCTTTACGTCAACGGCGCCGGGGTCGTACCGATCGCCGAGGCGCTGTGGACCAAGGGCATGAGCCTGGGCACCGTCATGGCGTTCATCATGAGCTCGATCGCGCTGTCCATCCCCCAGGCCATCATGCTCAGGCGGGTCATGAAGCCACCACTGCTCGCGATGTTCTTCGCCGTCGTGGCGGCCGGCATCCTCGCCATCGGCCTACTGTTCAACATCATCGCCTGATCCCCACATCCAGGAGGAACAATGATCGTCAAGGTGCTCGGGCCCGGCTGCCGGAACTGTCACACACTGGTCACCCGCACGCGGGATGCCCTCGCCGAGCTCGGCAAGGACGCCGAGATCATCGAGGTCACCGACGTCGGCGAGATCGCCGGCTACGGGCTCATGAAGACCCCCGGGCTGGTGATCGACGACGAACTCGTCCTGGGCGGGAAAGTACCGACCGTCCGCCAGCTCACCGAGATACTGCGCGGACGCTAGACCGGGCGCACCCCGAGCTCGACGAGCAGTTCAGTCACACGGCGCTTGATCTCGTCGCGGATGGGCCTGACCGCGTCGACACCCTGACCGGCGGGGTCGTCGAGGGTCCAGTCCAGGTACCGCTTGCCCGGGAATACGGGGCAGACGTCACCGCAGCCCATGGTGATACACACGTCGCTCGACTGCACCGCCTCGGCGGTGAGCACCTTCGGCGTGGCCGACGAGATGTCGATGCCGTCTTCCGCCATCGCGGCGGCGACAGCCGGGTTGATCGAGTCCGCGGGCGCCGACCCGGCCGAGCGGACCTCCACCGCGCCACCGGCCAGGTGCTCGGTGTAGGCCGCGGCCATCTGCGAGCGACCCGCGTTGTGGACGCAGACGAAGAGAACGGACGGACGATCGGTCACGGTGACTCCCCAGGCAGAATGTATCGACGATTGTCGATAATAACCGCTCGGCGCCCACGCGCGGTGGGTCACAGCGCCCGGCCGATGACCTCCTTCATGATCTCGTTGGTGCCGCCGTAGATCCGCATGACGCGGGCGGCCGCGAACTTCTGCGCGATGGGGTACTCCATCATGTAGCCGTAACCCCCGAACAGCTGCAGGCAGCGGTCCACCACGTCGTCGAGCATGTCGGTGGCCTGGAGCTTGGCCATCGAGGCGGTCACGGCGTCCAGCTCCCCGGCGATCTCCCGCTCGATGCAGTGGTCGATGAAGGTGCGGGTGGCCATGACGGAGGTCTTGCACGCCGCCAACTCGAACCGCGTGTTCTGGAAGTCCAGGATCGGCTTGCCGAAGGCCTGCCGCTCCCGGGTGTATTCGAGGGTCTCCACCACGGCGGCCTCGGCCATCGCCAGGGCGTCCACCGCGATCGCCAGGCGCTCGCGCGGGAGCTGGTTCATGAGCTGGTAGAAGCCCTGTCCCTCCTCGCCGCCGAGCAGATTGGCGGCGGGCACACGCATGTCGTTGAAGAACAGCTCCGCGGTGTCGGCGCCGTGACGGCCCATCTTCTCCAGCACCCGGCCCCGCTCGAAGCCGGGGGTGTCGGCCTCCACGGCGAACAGGGCCATGCCCTTGTGGCCGGCATCGAGGTCGGTCTTGGCCGCCACCACCACGAAGTCGGCGGAACCACCGTTGGAGATGAAGGTCTTGGAGCCGTTGACGACGTACTGGTCGCCGTCACGCCGCGCGGTGGTGCGGACGCCCTGCAGGTCCGAGCCCGCGCCGGGCTCGCTCATGGCGATCGCGGAGATCCACTCCCCGGAGCACAACCTGGGCAGCCACGCCCGCTTCTGCTCCTCGGTGGCGTAGTTGGCCACGTAGTGGGGGGTGATGGTCGACCCGACGCCCATCCCGAACGCCGTGTCACCGGAGTACACCAGCTCCTCGGTGACGAGGTATTCCATACCCGGGTCCCCGCCCTGCCCGCCGAACTCCTCGGGCACGTCCAGGCAGATCAGTCCGGCCTCGCCGGTACGCAGCCACGTCTCGCGGTCCACGTGCTTCTGCCTGGCCCACTTCTCCTGATTGGGCGTCATCTCCTTGGCGAAGAAAGCGCGAGCGTGCTCGCGCAGGAGCCGGTGGTCGTCGGTCTCCCAGGAGGGGCGGTAGTCGGGGAAGAGTGCGGACACGGCAGGGCCTCCGGGGGATACGACGACGACGAGGTGCGCAGTCGAGCATACGACGACGGTCCGACGCGACTGCTCGCGCGGCGACGCGCCCGGGGCCATACTCGGGGAATGACCCATTCCCCGGATCAGCCCGAGAACGACCGGTCCGCGAACCCGGCCCCCTCGGATCCCCCCACACCCGACCCGTTCCCCACCGACTGGACCCGCTGTCTGGTCCTGGTGGCACACCCCGACGACCCCGAGTACGGGATGTCCGCGGCGGTGGCCCGCTGGACGGCCGAGGGCCGCAGCGTCGTCTACGTCCTGGCGTCCAGCGGGGAGGCCGGCATCGAGGGGATGGCGCCTGCGGTCGCGGGCCCGATCCGTGAGGAGGAGCAGCGGCGCTCCTCGGCGATCGTCGGTGTCGATGAGGTGGAGTTCCTGGGCTTCCCGGACAGCCGGATCGTCAACGAGGCCGAGCTCCGCGACGCCGTCGCCGACGCCATCCGTCGTCACCGCCCGGACATCGTGGTCTCACTGTTCTCCGGTGCGGAGTTCGGTCCGGGGATGCCCAACCAGAGCGACCACATGGAGTTCGGCGCGGCCGTGGGGGCCGCGTACGACGACCTGGTCGCGGCGGTCGGGGTCGATGCCGCGGAGGGGCGGCCGCAGATGTGGTTCGAATCCTCGCCCGAGATGACGCACTACGTCGACGTGAGCGGGTTCGTCGGAGCTGCCGTGGACGCGCTGGCCGAGCACTCCGAGTACCTGTCGGTGCTCGACCCGGCCACGCCCGTGCGGGAACAGGCTCGCGCGCAGGTGGAGTCCGTGTGCGCACCACGGGACGGACTGTCCGACGGGAACCCGGTGGTGGGCTTCCGGCGGATGCGACCCTGAGCCGGGATCAGGCGGGCGCGCCCCGCTGCCCGAGTGGTGCGTCGGCCGCCTCGGATGGCCGCAGTCGCTCGACTATCTCGTCCGCCCACTCGGCGTGGGGTGAGAACACGGTGCCGTCACCCGGGAGACCTATATACGTGAGCCAGTAGCGCTGCCCACCCTCCCCGACGACCGCCGAATACACCAGCGCACCCTCCGGGCCGATGAGGTCCTGCCGGACGGCCGGGAGTACGCGGAACGACACGGACCAGCCGTCGCCGACGCGGGTGGTGATCTCCTCCGCCCGCTCCTCGACCGGCTGCCCCGGAACGGGGAGAAGGAACTGGCCCATTCCGCTGGCCAGCGTGATCGCCGCCTGCCGATTGTCCGGATTGCCCGGGTCGAACAGGTCCTCGGTGAGCGCGCCCGCCAGCACGACCCCGTCCGAGGGGCCGGCCTCCCCGCCCCCGACCGGGGTCAGGGCGGTGGTGCCGAAGACCAGCTCGCCCGACTCGGCCCGCCAGCCCTCGGGGACGCGGATGACGAGGCCCGAGTAGGGATCGACGTGATCCGAACCCGCCGCGACCTGGATCTTCGGCGACAGGATGCGGGCCCCCGGGGCATACGTCGCCGACGAGACGAGCACGGTCGCGACCGCGGCGACCACCGCCAGGACGGCGACCAGCGCTACCACGAGGAGGGTCCGGTTCCGGCCGGTGGACTGGGAGTGCCCTGAGTTCATCCGCCCAGCGTAGGCGGGCGGGTCTCACGCAGCGTGATGTTGACCCGCCCCGGCCCGACGCCGAGCACGTCCCGGCACCAGGCCGGCGCGGTGCCGTCGAAGACCCTGGGGACACCGTGGAAGGCCATCCGCGACGGGCCGCCGAACACCACGAGGTCGCCGGACTCCAACCGCACGTCGGTGTACGGACGGCCGCGGTGGAGTGGGGTGCCGAAGCGGAAGGTGCAGGCGTCACCGAGACTCAGCGAGACCACCGGGGCCGCGCTGGCCTCGTCCCGATCCTGGTGCAGGCCCATGGTGGCGTCACGGCCGTAGAGGTTCACCAGCGCCGCGTCGGGGGTGTACGACGGTTCGCCCAGTGTCGGGTCCACGGCGGTCGCCGCCTCGAGCCCGGCCCGCGCCGCCCGGACCAGC
>NZ_JAALDX010000339.1 GCF_014145095.1 Dietzia sp. SLG310A2-38A2
CCCCGCGACAGCAGGAGGGGGCCGAGGCGTACGGGGCCGCCCCGGGAACGATCTCCGCTCCGGGTGAGCCGGTCTCGTCGTCGTCGATACCTCGTGACTCGTCGGCCCGCGGGACCGAGACGCAGACCATCGTGCACCTGGTCCGCCACGGAGAGGTGCACAACCCCGACGGCGTGCTGTACGGCCGGCTGCCGGGCTTCCGGCTCTCCGAGCTGGGGCGCAGCCAGGCCGAGACCGTGGCCCGCACGCTCGGGCAGGGGCACGACATCGTGTCGATCGTGGCCTCGCCGCTGCAGCGCGCCCAGGAGACCGCCGCCCCGTTGGCCGAGGCGTTGGGCTTGCCGGTGGGGATCGACGCCGACATCATCGAGGCCGACAACCGCTTCGAGGGAAACAAGGTCGGCGGCCGGGGAGGGGCGCTGCGCAACCCGCGGTACTGGCCGATCCTGGTCAACCCACTGCGACCCTCGTGGGGCGAGCCGTACCTGCAGATCGCGCACCGGATGATCGGGGCCGTGTACTCCACCCTCGATGCCGCCCGCGGCCACGAGGCCGTCCTGGTGAGTCACCAGCTGCCCGTGTACACCACGCGGCGGTTCCTCGAGGGCCGGCGGTTGTGGCACGACCCCCGTTCGCGGCAGTGCTCGCTGGCCTCGATCACCTCTCTGGTCTTCGAGGGCACCACGCTGCGCGACATCGTCTACTCCGAACCGGCGGGTGCGTCCGACCCGTCGCAGACAGGAGCCTGAACCATGCGACGCCCCAAGGCCGCGCTCGGCGCTCTGTTCCTCGCGGGCGCCCTCGCCACCGGCGGCTGCGCGACCGGCACAGACGCGGTGGTGACGGGCCCCGAGACGTTCGAGTTCGTCAGCCCGGACGGTCAGCTGGAGATCCACTACGACCCCCCATCCGAGCGCAAACCCGTCTCCACTCTCACCGGTCCGGATCTGCTGGACCCCGATCGCACGCTCAACGTCCAGGAGGACTTCGAGGGGCAGGTCGTGATCCTCAACCTGTGGGGCCAGTGGTGCGGACCGTGTCGCGCCGAGTCCGACGACCTGCAGCGGCTGCAGGAGGAGTTCGAGCCGCAGGGCGCCACCGTGTTCGGCATCAACCTGCGCGACCCCAACCGGCAGAAGCCCGTCGACTTCGTGGAGGACAACGGCATCACGTTCCCCTCGATCTGGGATCCGAGCAACGCCGCGGTGGCCGCACTTCGCGGCTTCCCGACGTCCGTGGTGCCGGCGACGATCATCCTGGACAAACAGCACCGGGTGGCCGCCGTGTACCTGGCCGAGATCACCGATGACAAGCTGCGGGACACCGTGTCCGCGATCCTGGCCGAGGAGGTCGAGCCGGTGTGAACCCGGAGATGATCCTGCTCGCGCAGAGCGTGGGCGAGACCTTCCAGCAGACCGTGGCCAGCGGCCCGATCCTCTTGGCGCTGGGCGCGTGCGTCCTGGCGGGGCTCGTGTCCTTCGCCTCGCCGTGCGTGATCCCGCTGGTGCCCGGATACGTGGCGTACCTGGCCAGTGTCGTAGGCGCCGACCGTCCCCCGGTCACCGTGGCCGCCGCGGAACGCCAGCGAGCTGCCACGGCGACCATGACCGTGGACGAACGCCGCACCCTCCGTTCGTCGCGCACGCGGGTGGTGGTGGCATCGCTGCTGTTCGTGGGCGGTTTCACGGTGGTGTTCGTGGCGCTGAGCGCTATGGTGCTGGGTACCGTGCAGTACCTGGCGCCGCAGCAGGAGCTCCTGCAGCGCCTCGGCGGCGTGGTGACGATCCTGATGGGTCTCGTCTTTATCGGCCTCGTGCCCACCCTGCAGCGGGATACGCGCATGCAGCCCAAGGCGCTCTCGACGTGGGTCGGCGCCCCGATGTTGGGCGCCGTCTTCGCGCTGGGCTGGACGCCGTGCCTCGGGCCGACGTTGGCTGCGGCGCTCTCGGTGGCCGCCGGCACGGGTGTCGACGCGGCCCGGGGCGTGCTGCTGATCGTGGCGTACTGCCTGGGCCTGGGGTTGCCGTTCGTGTTGGTGGCCTTCGGTTCCACCTGGGCGATGCGTACCGTCGGGTGGCTGCAGAAGCACACCCGCGCCATCCAGGTGTTCGGCGGCGTGATGCTGATCATCGTGGGCCTGCTGCTGCTTTCCGGCGCGTGGGCCCTGTTCATCGACTGGCTCCGCGACTTCGCCATCTCGGACACGACCCTGCCTATCTGATCCCGACCGAGCAGGCGGGGTCATACCGCCCTCACGCGCGGGGTCATGCCGCCGCCTTCTGTGGACGGCTGTCTGCGTTGTCGTCGGTAATCCGCGCCGTGAGCGCGTGGTCGAGGTCGCGGAGCAGTGCGAACGGCAGGATCGGCGCCTCGAGTGGTGTCAGCGGCTGCGGTCCCGCCTTGGCCGGTGGTGGGTCGGCGGCCCGCGGTGTGCCGGCGGGTGGAATCCACTTGACTCCCTGCGGTGCGGTGCGGTCGGGGATTGTGTTCCAGCCGGTGTCGTGGATCATGGCGTGGCAGTCGCCGCTGGCCAGGGCGAGTTGATCGATATTCGTCAGCCCTCCGGCTGACCAGGGTGCTCCGCTGTGGTGCGCTTCGCAGTGTCTGGCGTCTTGGTCGCAGTCCGGGTGGGTGCAGCCGCCATACGCGGCGAACAGGGCGAGCCGTTGGTAGCGGGAGGCGGTTCTGCGGCTGCGGTAGAGCTTGAGGTCCATTTCTTGGTCGCACAGCGCGAGGAACCAGTGGTTGCCGCGCGCCATCGTCAGCGCCTGGGGCACGGGAACGCGGATCCCGCCGTCGGTCTGGCCGCAGCCGGCCAGGGTGGTGAGCTGGTCGAGGTTCATGCGCACCACGATCGCCGCCGGCGCTCCGGTCTTGCGGGCGTCGGCGGACAGTGCCAGGTGCAGAGCGTGGACCATCGCGTCGTGCATGCGTTGGCCGTCGGTGCGGGTGTCTGGCGCGTCCGGGTCGGGCCACAACCGGCCGGGCTGGCCCCAGCGGGCGTGCATCTCGCGCATCAGGGCTGCCAACTGCGGGTCCATGGTCATGCTGGCGCTGGCCATAAGGTCCAGACCCTGGCCGCCGCAGGAAACCGACCTGCGGCGTGCCCGCTCTTCGGCGCCTCGTTCGGTGCGGCCCGGGTCCAGGGTGTCGAGCAACCGGTGCGCGTGGTCCTGCAGTTGCCGGGTGGTGGACTTCTCGGCAGCCTCGAGCAGCTGCTGTTCCAGTCGATCGCGCACCTCGTCGTCACACTCATCCGACAGTGCGGCCAGCGCCTTGCCGATGATCCGCAGCTGCCCAGCTGAGACCGTGCCGGCACCGCTGGCGCGCATGCGAGCGGAGTCGGCGATCCCGGCATCGTCCAGTCGTCCACGGGCCTCCCCGGGCGCCAGGCCCAGGCCACCGGTGAGCATCTGGCGATCATTGACGAAGCCCATCTGGCGGGCGGTGCCCGATTCCCGGACCGCGGCCATGACCCGGGCCTGGGTCGCGCGGATCCGACGTTGGGCCTGTTCGAGCGCGACGAGCTCGGTGTGCAGCTGTGTCGGGGAGGCGTGGGTCCAGTCGCGTTGTAGGTGCTCATCGAGTGCGGCGAGGATCGCCGTCAACTCTCCACCCACAGTGCCACCGTCCCCGTTCTCGCTCATGTGTTCGATTAGATCACCTGGGTACGACACCGTCCGTCAACGCAGCTCAGGGGTCGGGTCGTCGGATCCGTACGCTCCTACCAGGGCCAGAACGCCTTGATCATCGGCGAGATGAACAGCCAGGCCAGCGTCAAGTAGAAGATCACGACTGCCGCGATGAGAGCCACTACGTCAGACGGTTGGATGACCGACTTGAGATGCTGTCTGCGAGCGGCCACCCGGCGGTCCAGCTCCTCCCAGCGCTGCAGTTGAGGGTCGATGTCCGATCCCGCCTCGGCCCCCTCGCCGACATCTGCAGGTTCTCTTTCGTCCTCGGTGTGGTCCATCAGGGGTCCTCTCTAGATCGCGTAGTGGTACTGCCGGAGCAACAGGTCGTGGTGTTCGGTCACGGACTTGTACGCCAGGTCGCCGAACTTCTTGCCCATGGGGGAGCCCACCGCCGCGCCGACACCGCCACCGACCAGCGCGCCGTAGGGTCCGGCGTAGGAACCGCCACTGGCTCCCAGCAGCGCCCCGCCGACAACCCCGCCGCCAAAAGCGCCAACGGTCTCCGTCGCGACTTCGGCCGCGCCCCCTTCGCCACGGGCGAACCGATTCAGGCCGTCGTACACCGTCATTCCGGTGCCCAAAGGGCCCGCGAGTTTTCCGACAAAACGGAGGCCGGCGCTGACCTGCCGGCCGTAGTCGTCGGGGGCGGGGTTGAGAACATGCCGACCGCGGGTGAGGGGGTCGAGTTCATCGGCCCGCCTGGGGAGCCCCGCGGACATGGCGCGGGTAAGCGCGTCGACCGCGACACCGGGCCAGGGATCGTCCGGGCCGGGGATCGGGCCCCGGTCGGGCTCGAGTGGGACCGCGTCGTTCAGTCGGGCGGCGATTTCGTCGAGCTTTCGTCCGTAGAGCTGGTCGAGTGAGGCCACGACGTCGAGTGCCTGCTCGATCGCCTCCGCGTGGCCGTCGACCTCGGCCTGGGTGATGTCGTCGCGGCCCGGCGCTGGTGAGAGGGAATCGTCGAGAACGACCAGTCCGTGAGCCTGTGCCTCGGAGAGTCGGTCTCGGACCACCTGCACCGCAGGGCCGAGCGCGTTGCCGGCTTGGCCGAGAGTCTGGGTCAGGTCGTCAAGAAGTCCGGCGAGTGCCGCAGTATGGCGCTGCTCGGAATCGACCGCGTCCAGGACCGCGTCGGCGGCGATGCCCTCCCAGCCCGCGGCGAGGCTGTGGCGTCCCTGGGACAGGGCCTCGCGCGTTTCCTCGGCGACGGAACGACGGCCGGAGCTCGCCACACTCGCCGTCGTCAGACCACCGGCGTCCCACCGCCGCACCGCGCCCGCCGAATAACCCACCCGGTCCCCCTCCCGCGCCTCGTGTTCCGTCACCAGGTACGACGGGGCATGTCACCGGTCGGTTCCATCGGTGAGGAGATTCGCTGGAGGGGACGGCGGGAATCGGGTGGAACCATCCGGTTCGTCGGGGCGTCAAACAGATCGTGGGGACATTAAGAGGAGCAGCCGCCGCGCTCGCGGCGTGCGCGGTGCTGTCCGCGTGCGGCGTGAGTCAGAACAACGACCAGGCGACGACGACGAGCCGAGCGGCCGCCGAGGAGTCGAGCAACCCCTGGGATCTGCCGATCGAGCAGCGACCGGCGCTCTTCGATCCGTGCGCCGAAATTCCCATCGAGGCGGTGGAGGAGGGGGTCGGTTCGAATGTGGTCGAAATATCGAAGTTCTCCAATCGCGAACCTGGTGCGCTGATCTCTTGCGGTTGGGGAAACGATGAAGTGCAACTCAGTCTCTTAGCGACGTGGAAATCTCGAAACGACTACATGGTGGATAGTGCGTTTGAAGTAGAAGGATCCCAAGCGCGAGTTGGTGAGAGAGTCGGTCTTCGGCTTGCCGATAGGGGCGATGTGTTCGACAGTTCCTGTGTTCAGCTATTCTTCACGTCACGCGGGTCGATTTGGATGCGGTTGGACCTCGTCACGGGTCTCAACGAATTCAAGGGCGATATTTTCGCTAAGGCGTGTGAAGTTATCGATCAGGTAGTACTGCCTCTTATTGACTTGGTGCCTGAAGGGGATTTTCAGTGAGCGTTCATATTGAAGTCGAGGTTGCTGAATCCTGCGTTAGTCAATGCGATGAGTTTATTAGCGCAATAGCCCAGGACTTCACAGGGGAGATGATTGTCAGTCAAGGCTCATTTCCCGGCGCCTTCGACACGGCCCGGCAAATTGGCACTGTGTATTCGCTGTTCGTGGGGGAAGACCTACGAACGCTGCTGAATGGATACGTGGATCAGGCCAAGGCCATGGCCATGCTCTTCGCCGCCGCCGGCGGGCTGATCGAGGCGCAGGACGAGGCGGTGGCAGCGGCGCTGGGGAAGGCGGCGCAGGAGCCGGCCGGGCTGCAGAGCCTGGGATTGATGGGCTCACTCGGGTCGACCCTCGTGATGCTGGACGCCGCCGAGGGGCTCAGTGCGCCGCGCGGGTATGACCGCGTCGGGCCCGAGGAGGTGTCGGGCGCCCCGCTGGCGAAGATGGTCTCTGGCGCGCAAGCTCTGGATCCGGCGCAGTTCCAGCAAGTTCGGGATCGAGTCAGCGCCGTCGCAACAAGCCTCCAGTCCGCGGCGGCCGACCTGCGAAGCGGCCTCGGCAACGCATTGGGCAGCCAATGGCAGGGTGAATTCGCTACTCAAGCCAGCACCTCGGTGGGATCGTTCACCGAATCGGTCGAGAAGTTGGCCGCGGTCCTCGAAAAAGTAGCCACCAAGGCAAGCACCGCCGAGGACGGCTTCAGCACCACCAAGACGCGGATCGGCGAGGAGTCCGCAACGCTCCAGGCCGCCCAGGTCAATACCCCGGGCTACGGCTACGTCCACGGCCCTCCGACGCTCGAATCCGCCGCCGCGATGGCCGCAGCCCAGGACGCTGCCGAAGAGCAGGCACGAGCGATCGTCAACACCGTCTACAGTCCCGCCGTGATGGACGCGAACCTCACCGACCTGGATATACCCAGCCCGTACCGCGTCATCTCGACGTCGGCGCTGGGTGGCGCGAGCGGGCTCGACCTGGTCTCGGCGTGGAACGTGGACGGGGTGGTGCGACCCGCTGGTCCAGCCGCGCCCGGCGAAGCCGCCCTCTCCGCAGCCGGGGGAGGAGGGGCCTCGGCGGGAATCGTTGCGGGCGGTGCAGGCGCCGACACGGGGGCGACGACGACGATCCTGCCCACCGCCACCGACGCCACCACCGAGCAGGCGTTTCTGGCCTCGCGGAGCGGCGCAG
>NZ_JAALDX010000340.1:0-3676 GCF_014145095.1 Dietzia sp. SLG310A2-38A2
CCACCGGCGGGTACGGGTCGAACGTCCGGACGTCCTCCGTGGTCCACCCGTCGACGAAGCGTTCGTCGAGGGGCGCACCGTCCCGTTCGAGCCGGTACGGACCGGGCACGTCCGCGCGGGCCAGGGTCCACACGACCTGGGCGGCGAACTGCATGGTGGCCTGGCTGCTCAGCACCGGCAGGCCGGTGAAGTCAATGGAGGTGCCGCTCACCTCCTCCCCCTCGGCGGTCTCCTCGGGACGGACCGACATCGAGGTGGGGACCCGGGACAACACGGCGGACTCGAGCCCGGGGCGGGGCCCGGTGGCGAGCAGGTTGACAAGCGAGAAACCCAGGTCGGTGCGGTTCGCGGCCGTCCACCGCGAATCGGGGACCAGGGAGTCCCCGGAACCGGACAGGAAGAACAGGTCACGTTGGGCGTAGGTGGAGACGAACTCGGTCCGTTCGATCACGACACCCGGGGGCAGCTCGTCGATCCGCCACTGCCCGTCCTGCCGGGCGAGCCCTATCCTCACCTCGAGCTGGCCGAGGTCCTCCCTGAAGATCCCACCGGGGTCGAGCGAACCGACCTTCTCGGCGCGCAGCGTGTACTCCGCCCGGTCCGCACCCCGGCCGCCCTCCGCGCTGAGGTCCGCCCGGAGGACGATCGTCGTCTCCGCGGAGTCGTCCCATTCCTCCGCCGCCTCCGTTGTGAGGAACTGCCGGGCCGCCGCGTGGCGCTGGTCCGCGATCGCGGCCGCCTTGAGGAAGTCCCGGACGAGGAGGTCCGGCTCCTGGTCGGGCACCGGGGTGGGAGCGGCCAGTCCGGCCCCGGACGGGGCGAAGGTGTCGATGACCTGGGGGGACGACGACGAGGGGAGCGTCGCGCATCCGGTCGCACCGAGCGCGGCCACGCAGACGATCGCCACCGTCGCGACCAGTGCCCGCACGCGGTTCACGAGCGGGCCTCCTCGGTCCCGGGGACGCGGTCCAGCGGTGTCGGCGAACCTGTGCGCACCAACCGCGCCTCGTCCTCCGGAGTCAACGGCAGCGGGCTCGAGGTGAGGGTGCCCCCGTGGCGCCGGGGGATGGTCAGGCGGAAGCACGACCCCTCCCCGGGGCTCCCCCAGCAGTCCAGCCGGCCGCCGTGCAGCTTGGCGTCCTCGAGCGCGATCGCCAGACCGAGCCCTGTCCCGCCCGACCGACGGACCCGGGAGGGATCCGCCCGCCAGAAGCGGTTGAACACCAGCGATTCCTCGCCGGGTTTGAGCCCCACGCCGTGATCGCGCACCGAGACCGCGAGGGCTGCCTCGGACCCTCGGAGGGTCACCCGCACGGGCTTGGACTCCGAATGGTCGAGCGCGTTGGCCACCAGATTGCGCAGGATGCGCTCCACACGTCGGGAGTCCACCTCGGCCACCACCGGCTCGGCCGGCATGTCCAGCTCGACCTGGACGCCCGCGGACTCCGCGATGTGCGACACGGTGGACACCGCGTCCTCGACCGCACCCCGCACGTCCAACGCGGTCACCGACAGCTCCGCCATACCGGCGTCGTGGCGGGAGACCTCCAGGAGGTCGGTGAGCAGGCTCTCGAACCGGTCGAGCTCGGACTCCAACAGCTCCACGGCTCGCTTGGTCGGGGGATCGAGGTCTCCGGCGGAGTCGGAGATGATGTCCGCCGCCATCCGGACCGTGGTCAGCGGCGTACGCAGCTCGTGGGAGACGTCCGAGGTGAAGCGCTTCTGGAGGTCGCCGAACTCCTCGAGCTGCGTGATCTGGTCGGACAGGCTCTGCGCCATGTCGTTGAACGCCATCGCCAGTCGGGCGACGTCGTCCTCTCCCCGGATCACCATCCGTTCCTTGAGGTGGCCGTTGGCGAACCGCTGCGCGATCGACGCCGCCTGGCGGACCGGCAGCACGACCTGTCGTGCGACCATCCACGCGATGGCCGCGCTGAGCACGATGATCGCCAGGCCGGCGGTCGCGACGATCCCGCGCATGATCCCGAGAGTCTGTTCCTCCGCGATGAGCGGATAGACCAGGTAGAGCTCGAGCCCGGGGATCGAGGAGTCAGTCGGTGTGCCGATGATCAGCGCCTTGGCGGGCTCGCCCCGGAAGTCGACGGTGACGTACTGGTAGGCGACCCGGCCCCGCTGGACCAGCGACTGCAGCTCCGGGGGCACCTGCGAGTCCGCCGGGCTGACGACCTGGCCGCGGCCCGTCTGGTCGGGCACCACGAGGATCGGGTCGAAGGTGCCCGCGTGCACCGACTCCCCGTCGGAGGCGATGCCCCGCTCCCCCAGTGCGCTGCGCGCCTGGTCGAGACGGGACTGCTCACTTGTGCCCTCGTCGGTCGCGGCGATCTGCGCCTCGACGGTGACCCGGAGCCTGCCCGCCTGCTCGACCGCGGCGTCCAGTTTGGTCGAGAGCAACTGTGCGGCCATCTGGCTCTGCAGCATGAACGCGATCGTGAGGATCACGCCCATGGACAGTGCCAGGGTGGAGGTGACCACCCGGAGCTGGAGGGACCGCCGCCACATGCGCGCGAACCGCATCCCCAGGACGGTGAGGTCGAGGTCCCGGATCCGCTCCACGAGGGTCGACGACGAGTCGGCCACGTCCCGGGTGTCGCGCTCGTCGCCGGAGGACGCCGCCGCGTCGTCCGGGCGACGTGCGGTCACGAGACCGGACCGGCCTTGTACCCGACGCCGCGCACGGTGAGGACGACCTCGGGGTTCTCCGGGTCCTTCTCGATCTTCGCGCGCAGGCGCTGGACGTGGACGTTGACCAGCCGGGTGTCGGCCGAGTGACGGTAGCCCCAGACGTGTTCGAGGAGGACCTCGCGGGTGAAGACCTGGCGGGGCTTGCGGGCGAGCTCCACGAGCAGGTCGAACTCCAACGGCGTGAGCGGGATCGGCGTGCCCTCACGCGTCACGGTGTGGGCGGGCACGTCGATGGTCACGTCCCCGATGTGCAGGAGTTCGCTCGGCTCGTCCTCACCCCGACGCAGCCGCGCCCGGATACGGGCCACGAGCTCCTTGGGCTTGAACGGCTTCATGATGTAGTCGTCGGCTCCGGACTCCAACCCCAGGACCACGTCCACGGTGTCCGTCTTGGCCGTGAGCATGACGATCGGCACCCTGGACTCACCGCGGATGTCCCGGCACACGTCGATCCCGCTCCGGCCCGGGAGCATGAGGTCGAGCAGGACCAGATCGGGCTGGACCGCCCGGAAGGTCTCGATGGCCTGGACGCCGTCGCCCACGACCTCGGTCTCGAACCCCTCGCCCCGCAGGACGATGGTGAGCATCTCTGCCAGTGCGGCGTCGTCGTCGACGACGAGGATCTTCGGGGTCATTGTCACCACTTGTGTCGGCGTGAGTGTCGGCATGTGTCCATGGAGACCTTACCCGGCCGCACCGACGAGCCGGACCCACGGCTCGGCCAGGTGGACGAGAAATCGGTGGTCGAGGACCCGGGGGCCGCGGGCCACGAAGCCCACAACCCGGGCGCCGACAACTCAGGCGTCGGTCACTCGGGAGCCGACCACGAGGTCCGCCAGCTGCCGCACGTCGGGGTCGACGCCCAGCACCCGCCAGGGCGAGCGCCACGCGGAGGCGGCGAGCCGACGGTAGGTCTCCCCCGTCGCGACCTGGAGGGCCGCGTCCCTCTCGTAGCGGTCCCGGGTCCGACCCG
>NZ_JAALDX010000340.1:3896-7591 GCF_014145095.1 Dietzia sp. SLG310A2-38A2
GGCGTTGGAGGCCACGTACCGGTCCAGCAGCACCACGTCGTGCGAGGCTGCGAGCTCACGGAGCTCGTCGAGCGCCGCGTGCCGGTCCAGCGCGAACAGCAACGCCATCGCGTGCGGCGAGTCGGCGGCGCCGGCCTGACCGCCATGGAGGGCGTCGGCGGCCAGGTCGGCGTGCAGGGTCCCGTACCGGGGGAACGCCAGACGCCCGACCGACACCCCCCGGTCGGTGAGCTCACCGACCAGGGCGGTCGTCAGGGTGTTCTTGCCCGCGCCGTCGAGCCCCTCGACGACGACCAGCCGCGCGACCACCGGTTCGGATCAGTACCGGTAGTGGTCGGGCTTGTACGGGCCCTCGACGTCCACACCGATGTACTCGGCCTGGTCCTTGGCGAGCTTGGTGAGCGATCCACCGAGCGCCTCGACGTGCAGGCGCGCGACCTTCTCGTCGAGGATCTTGGGCAGCAGGTGGACCCCGATCGGGTACTGGTCGGCCTTGCTGAACAGCTCGATCTGGGCGATCACCTGGTCGGAGAAGCTGTTGGACATCACGAACGACGGGTGGCCGGTGGCGTTGCCCAGGTTGAGCAGACGGCCCTCCGACAGCACGATGATCGAGCGGCCGTCGGAGTCGAAGACGAATTCGTCGACCTGGGGCTTGATGTTGATGCGGGTGACGTCCGCGGCGGACTCCAGGCCCGCCATGTCGATCTCGTTGTCGAAGTGGCCGATGTTGCCCAGGATGGCCTTGTTCTTCATCCGCTTCATGTGCTCGAAGGTGATGATGTCCTTGTTGCCGGTGGCCGTGATGATGATGTCGGCGGCCTCGATGGCCTCGTCGACCGTCACCACGTCGAAGCCGTCCATGAGGGCCTGCAGCGCGTTGATCGGGTCGATCTCGGTGACCTGGACGCGCGCGCCCTGGCCGGCCAGTGCCTCGGCGCACCCCTTGCCCACGTCGCCGTAACCGCACACCAGGGCCTTCTTGCCGCCGATGAGGGCGTCGGTACCGCGGTTGATGCCGTCCAGGAGCGAGTGGCGGGTGCCGTACTTGTTGTCGAACTTGCTCTTGGTGACCGCGTCGTTGACGTTGATCGCCGGGAACGGCAGCACACCCTCGGAGTGGAAGTGGTACAGGCGGTGCACGCCGGTGGTGGTCTCCTCGGTGACGCCCTGGACCGACTCGGCGATGGCCGTGTACTTGCCCGGATGGGCCGGCACGGACTCGCGCAGCAGCGCGTGGAAGACCTTCTCCTCCGCCGACCAGGCCGAGTCGTCCGACGGCACGGCCCCGGCCTGCTCGAACTCCTTGCCCTTGATCACGAGCATGGTGGCGTCGCCACCGTCGTCGAGGATCATGTTGGGATCGGTGCCGGGCCAGGTCATGATCTGCTCCGTGCACCACCAGTACTCGGTGAGCGTCTCGCCCTTCCACGCGAACACCGGCACGCCCGACGGCGCCTCGGGCGTGCCCTCCGGGCCCACGACGACGGCGGCGGCCGCCTCGTCCTGCGTCGAGAAGATGTTGCACGAGGCCCACCGGACCTCCGCGCCCAGCGCGGTCAGGGTCTCGATCAACACGGCGGTCTGCACCGTCATGTGGATCGACCCGGCGATCCGGGCCCCTGCCAGCGGCTGCTCCGCCCCGTACTCCTCACGCAGCGCCATCAGGCCGGGCATCTCGTGCTCGGCCAGACGGATCTGCTTGCGGCCCGCCTCCGCCAGCGACAGATCCGCCACCTTGAACTCGACACCGTTGACGGACTGCACGTGCAGATCAGCGGACATGTGTGCGACCAGCTCCTCGTAGTTCGGAAAAGACTTCCGCACCACACTAGCGGGGAGCTCTACCGGTGCGGCGTCCCCGTCACCGGACCGTCGACGCGGGTGCGGAAGACGGTGGCCCCGTCCGCGGCCTCCAGCTCCACGAGCGGCGTCGAGGCGGGCACCCACACCGCGTGACCGGGCCCCAGAGTCTCCCTGGTCCCGTTCTCGGATACGCGCACCCGTCCGGCGGTGCACAACAGGACCTCCGGCCCGTCGGTGCGGTAGCTGACGGGAGTGGAGGCCGCGGGCAACACGATGCGCGAGAGCGCGAAGTCCGGCTCGGGCGTGGGGTAGTCCATCTCCCCCGGGATGCCGCGGTCGGCCGGTACCGGCCGCACCGTGGGGTCCGCCAGCGGGTCGAACGCCAGGACCCGCATCAGTTCCGGGACGTCCACGTGCTTGGGGGTCAGGCCCCCGCGCAGGACGTTGTCCGAGTTGGCCATCACCTCCACCCCCACGCCGTGGAGATAAGCGTGGAGCTGACCGGGTCCCAGGTAGACGGCCTGTCCCGGCCGGAGGACCACCCGGTTGAGCAGCAGCGCGCCCAGGACACCGGGGTCCGTGGGATACCGCTCGGCGAGCTCCACCACGGTCGTGGCCTCGTTTGCCCACGTGCCGGCCACCCCCTCAGCGGTGAGGTAGCCCACGGCGCCGGTGACCAGGTCCGCCACCACCGCCTCCAGCGCCATGTGCGGCATCGTCACGAAGGTGGTGAACACCGCACGGAGGCCCTCCGCGTCCGGCTGGCCGTCCAGCATGTCGCGGTAGGGGCGCAGCGCCGGCACGTCGAGAGCGTCGAACAACGCCACGGTCCGGGGCACGGGACGGAAACCCACCAGCGCGTGGAACTCGGTCAGCGCGACCAGGATCTCGGGCTTGTGGTTGGTGTCGCGGTAGTTGCGATCCGGGGCGTGGACGGCGATCCCCCGCGCGTCCTCCGCCGCGAAACCCTCCCTCGCCCTCTCCGGGGACGGGTGCGCCTGCAGGGAGAGCGCCTGCTCGGCGGACAGGAGTTTGACGAGAAACGGCAGCCCGCCCCCGTGTTCCGCGGCCACCCGGGCACCGAGCTCCCCCTCGGGGTCGGCCGCGATCCGCGCGTCCAACCCCCGCCCGTCGGCGCAGAGCGACGAGCCGGAGTCGTGGGCGCCGAACCAGTGCTCGGCCACCGGGTGCGGTGCCGGGGAGTGGGTTCCGCACAATTCGGGGAGAGCGGTCCGGGAGCCCCACGCGTACGCCTGGACCACCGGGCTGAGAACCACCACGGGTCTAGAGCCCCCCCACCAGCAGGTACGCGGCGGAGAGCTCGGTCCGTGCCATGAGCGCGGCCACCTTTCCGCTCAACGAGGCCGGTGCGGCACCGACCGTGTCCCGACCGCGATCGGAGATCCACTCGACGTCCGCGAGCGGGCCCGCGGCCAGGCGGACGAACTCCTCGTCCGCGCTCAACACCATACCGAGGTGCCGGATGGTCCTGTCCTCCCGTTCGCCGTCCAGCTGGTCGTCGTGGAACAGACTCGCGAGGGGGTCCACGGCGGGCAGGCCGCGGGCGCGTTCGGCCTGGGACCGGACGGCGTCCGTGACGGAGGAGGTCGCCGTGACCCGGCCGGCGTCGCAGAACGCGGCCACCGCCCTGTCGCAGTAGGCCGCGGACAACGGATCCGCGTGGATCCAGACGAGTGGGTCCGAACCGGCGACCGCGGTGGCGAGGAGTTTGGCCGGGTTGACCGGGGTCGCGAGATCGGGCCCCAGACCCTCGAGTTCGACGTCGACGGCGTCCGCGGCCACACCGACGTCCAGTCCCGGGACGCCGAGGGCGGTCAGGACCGCCATCCCGGCGGCGAGGTGGTGCAGGACCCCGCGATGCGGCGGGA
>NZ_JAALDX010000340.1:7662-9643 GCF_014145095.1 Dietzia sp. SLG310A2-38A2
GCCCGTCCCCCTCCCGACTCGCCCACGGGACCTTCCCTGGGCACGTCCACCACGACCATCGCACCCCGGTGTGCGGCGGACTCGACGGCGGAGGCGAGGTCACGGTCGCCGGCATCGTCTCCGGAGACCAGGACGACGTCCAGTGCCCCGACCCAGGTGGGGAGGGTGTGGGCGTGGACCAGCGGTGGGACGGCGGCTCCGCCGACCACCTCGGAGAGGGCGGCGACCACCCGGGCGGCGTGGCGGGCCCGGTCCGAGCGTCCCGAGACCCACACGAGTGCCCGGGGCCGGAACCCGGAGAGGCCGTCCAGCGCCCCCGAGCCGACGGCCGTCGCGACCGAACGGAGCTGGGCCCCGGCCATCGATGCGTGGAGCAGGGCCCCGGTGGCGTCGGAGGAGCGGAGGGCCTCGGCGTCGTCCAGGTCCACCCGGCCGGCCCCGGTGTCGCTGGTCAGGTCAGGCACGGACGATCGCGAGGACCTCGTCGACCACAGCGGCGACGTCCTCCCTGGTGGGCGCCTCCGCGTTGAGTCGCAGCAGCGGTTCGGTGTTGGAGGCCCGCAGGTTGAACCACGCGCCGTCACCGAGGTCGACGGTCACTCCGTCGAGTCGGTCCACCGACACCGCACGGCCGGAGAACACGTCGATGACCTCCTCCATCCGGGCCACCTGCGCCTCCGCGGAGTCCAGGGTGGAGTTGATCTCCCCCGACGCCGCGTACCGGGTGTATTCCGCCATCACCTGCGACAGCGGGGCGTCCTGCTCCCCGAGGGCGGCGAGGGTGTGCATCGCGGCGAGCATCCCCGAGTCGGCGCCCCAGAAGTCGCGGAAGTAGTAGTGCGCCGAGTGTTCGCCGCCGAAGATCGCACCGGTGTCCGCCATCTGGGCCTTGATGAAGCTGTGGCCGACGCGGGTACGGACCGCGACACCGCCCTTCTCCTCGACCAGTTCGGGGACGGCCCGGGAGGTGATGAGGTTGTAGATGATCGAGGCGCCGGGTTCCTTGTCGAGCTCGCGCCCGGCCACCAGCGCGGTGATGGCCGACGGGGCGACGGGCTCGCCCCGCTCGTCCACCACGAAGCAGCGGTCGGCGTCGCCGTCGAAGGCGAGCCCGATGTCCGCCCCGCTCTCACGGACCAGCGCCTGGAGGTCGACCAGGTTGGCCGGTTCGAGGGGGTTGGCCTCGTGATTGGGGAAGTTGCCGTCGAGCTCGAAGTACAGGGGGACGATCTCGAGCGGAAGTCCGCTGAGGACCGCGGGCACGGTGTGGCCACCCATCCCGTTCCCGGCGTCGACCGCCACCTTGAGCCGGCGGATACCCGACAGGTCGACCAGTTCACGGAGGTAGGCACCGTAGCCGTCGAGGACGTCACGCTCGGAGACCGTGCCGGCCTCACCGTCGTGTGCGGGGACACCCTCGATGACCTCGTCGGCGATCGTCCGGAGGCCGGATTCCTGGCCGACCGGTTTGGCGCCCGTACGGCACAGCTTGATGCCGTTGTACCGGGCCGGGTTGTGGCTGGCCGTGAACATGGCGCCCGGGCAGTCGAGCTGTCCCGAGGCGTAGTACAGCTGGTCGGTCGACGCGAGACCGATCGTCACCACGTCCAGTCCCTGTGACGTGACGCCGTCCCCGAACGCCCGGGACAGCGACGGGGAGGAGTCCCGCATGTCGTGGCCGACCACCACGGTGTCCGCCCCCTCCGACCGCATGAGGCGAGCGAACGACGCGCCGATCTCACGGACGAAGTCCTCGTCGATCTGCTCGCCCACGACGCCGCGGACGTCGTAGGCCTTGATGACTGCTCGGACGGACTCGGCGCTGCGTGCCACGTGCTGCTCCAGGGATGAGAGGCGGTCGGACGGTGTCATCAGTCGACCCTACCCGCCGGGTTCCCGCCCGGCCGGTCGCTTGCGACCGCAGGTGCTCGGCGCCCCGTCAGCCGAGGCCCGGACCCGGCTCCCGGGCGCCGTCGACGGG
>NZ_JAALDX010000341.1 GCF_014145095.1 Dietzia sp. SLG310A2-38A2
GACGGTCGCGGACATCGCTGTGGCCCTGCCGGGGTCGCCGGACCTGCCGCCCGGGTGATCCCGGCGACGGATACGGTGCCGCCCGCGAGACCGCGTGCGCGTGCCACCGGATGCGTCCCGCGTCCGTGACGCGCAACATGGCCCGCACGGTACAGCCCCCAACTATGACGAAGGAGACGGGATGAGCGGGAACGACGACCTCAGGGGAAAGGCCATCGTCGTCACAGGCGCCTCGAGCGGATTCGGCCGGGGCGCCGCGGTGGCACTCGGCGAGCGTGGCGCACATGTCGTGCTCGCGGCCCGCCGTGGGGACGTGCTCGACGAGGTGGCGGCGGAGATTAGCGGGGCCGGGGGGACGGCCCTGGCCGTTCAGACGGACGTGAGTGATCCCGAGGCCGTCGAGCACCTGGCCGCGGCCGCCGAGGAGCGTTTCGGACCCATCGACGTGTGGATCAACAACGCCGCGGTCGGTGTGATGGGCCTGTTCTGGGAGGTGCCTCTCGCCGACCACGCCCGACTCGTCGATGTGGACCTCAAGGGCATGATCTACGGCGCCCACGTGGCGCTGCAGCGCTTCACCTCCCGAGGCCGGGGAGTGCTGATCAACGTGGGTTCAGTTGCCGGCGAGGTGCCGCTGGCCTACCAGTCCACCTACTCCGCGGTGAAGGCGGGAATCACGAGCCTCGGCCGGTCCCTCAATGAGGAGCTACGCCTGGCCGGCCTCTCGGATGCGATCATGGTCGGCACGATCCTGCCCTGGGCGGCCGACACCCCGTGGTGGGACCACGTGGGCAACTACACCGGCCACGCGCCGCGGATGACGGCGATGGACGATCCCGACCTGATCGTGGACGCGATCGTCGCCGCCTGCACGAACCCGGAGCAGGAACAACCCGTCGGCCCCAAGGGCCGCGCCGCCCATGCATCGCACCGCCTGTTCCGCGAACTCACCGAGCGGTTCTCGGGGAAGCTCTCCAAAGCCGAGATCGGTAACGGCGCGGGCGTGCCGGACACCGCCGGCGCCATCCACCGACCTGTCGCCGTGGGGACCGCGGTCCGCGGGGGGACGCGGGAACGGATGGTCGAGGAGGACACCGACCCGCGGTCGTGAGGCCGGTGACACGGGAGTGTCGGGGTGACGTGGCACGATGTCGTGTGAGTACGACGACGAGGAGCGCCCATGACACCCGGCTCTGCACCCGGCCCGCTGCATCTCGTCCTGGGAGAGGACGAGTTCCTCACCGAGCGCGCGACCGCCGGTGTCGTGGCGGCCGTGCGGGCAGCGGCACCCGCGGGGGAGGATCCGCCCGTGGTCTCCCGCCTGGGAGGGCCGGAGGTCGGGGCGCCCCAGCTGTTCGAACTGCTCTCACCGTCACTGTTCGGTGAGGCCCGGATCGTGGTGATCACGGGGGCTGCGGAACTGGGCAAGGACGCTCAGGCGGCGGTGATGGGGGCCGCCGTCGATCTGCCGGACCAGACTGTCATGGTGGTCCAGCACACGGGCGGGGGTCGGGCCAAGGCACTCGTGCCGGATCTGCGTAAGGCCGGTGCACAGGAGCATGCGGCCGGCAAGCTCTCCCGCCACATGGACGTGGTGGGATTCGTGCGCTCGGAGTTCCGGGGCCTCGACGTCCGGGTGGCCCCGGAGGCGTGTGAGGCCCTGGTCGAGGCGGTGGGCACGGACCTGCGGCAGCTGGCGTCGGCGTGCGGCCAGCTGGTGGCCGACACCGGGGGGAAGGTCGACGTCGAGGCGGTGCGCCGCTATCACTCCGGCGTCGTGGGCGTCAGCGGTTTCACCGTGGCCGAGCGCGCGGTCACCGGTGATGTGGCCGGCGCCATCGAGGCACTCGAATGGGCCATGCACACGGGGGTCCCGCACGTCGTGTTGGCCGACGCCCTCGCGGACGCCGTGAACTCGATCGCCATGGTGGGTACGCAACGGGGCACCCCGCCCGCCGAACTGGCGCGGCAGGGCCTGCCTCCGTGGAAGGTCAAGAAGGTCACCGCGCAGACACGGTACTGGTCCATCGACACCCTCGGCAGTGCCCTCCAGGTGGTGGCCCGCCTCAACGGTGAGGTCAAGGGGCAGGCGGAGGACACGTCTTACGCTCTCGAGCGGGCGGTGCGGGAGGTCGGCTCACTGGCGGGCGCCGCCTAGAACGCGACGAGGGCCCACCACGCGCACTCGACTGGTGCGGGGGTGGGCCCTCGGAGCCTCGTCGCGGCAGGTTGCGCCGCGGGGCTGTGCTCCCCTCTGGGAGGAGCGGGTCGCCTCAGAGCGCGTTGACGGCCTTGGCGAGCGACGACTTCTTGTTGGCGGCCTGGTTCTGGTGGATGACACCCTTGGTGGCGGCCTTGTCGAGCTGACGCGAGGTCGCGACGAGGAGAGCGCCGGCCTTGGCCTTGTCGCCGGCCTCGGTGGCCTGACGCAGGCTGCGGATGGCGGAACGCAGAGCCGACTTGGTCGACTGGTTGCGGAGACGGTTGCGCTCGTTGGTGAGGTTCCGCTTCTTCTGGGACTTGATGTTTGCCACTGGTCACACCTTCGGTCGTGTGTCGACGGCTCCGCGGGGGATCCGGCCGATCTGATGTCATGTCTCTAGTCCGCTCGAACACGCGAAACGCGATCCGGTGGACACCGACGACCCACTTTACCAGCGGCGGCGTCACCGGCCAAAACGCGTGACGAGTGTGCGCGCACCCGGTCGGGCCCCTGTCCGGCTGCCCGCCACCACTGGCGTCAGCGCCAGCCGTAGTCCGAGCGCAACCGGTCCGCGACCCGTTCGAACGTGGCGCGGGAGCAGACGGCCCCCTCGCGCCGGATGCCCTGTTCGGGCACGTCCAGCACGCGGTCCAGGCGGACCCAGCTCGGTCGGTCCTCCGGGTCCCACGGCCCGGTGCCGAGCCCGAGCCACCCCTCGTCGTCGTCCCGCCTGTCCTGCGAGGAGAGCATGAGGCCGAGCAGTCGATCGCCGTCGCGGCCCACCACCAGGACCGGACGGTCCT
>NZ_JAALDX010000342.1:0-4524 GCF_014145095.1 Dietzia sp. SLG310A2-38A2
GACCGCTGGCTCGTCGTGCACCGGCGCGGACCGTCGACCCTGTCCGCCGAGGCGATGGGCGCGTTCATCGCCTCCGGTGCGATGGACCGTCACCTGGCCCGGGCGGCGCGGGTGTACAGCGACCGGCGCCATCACCTGGTGGCTGCGCTCGCGCGGGAGTGTCCGGGGCTCGACGTTACAGGTGTAGAGGCCGGGTTGCATCTGTGTGTGTTGCTGCCGGGATATGACGACGACGAGGTGGTGCGCGAGCTCGAGCGGGCCGGCTGGCGTACGCGGTCGCTGAGCGGGCAGTCCGCGCATCACGTGGTGTCGGGGCTGGTGCTGAGCTACTCGCGGCTCGTGGCGCGCGACGCGGGGGAGTTCGCCGCGGGACTGCGCGGCGTGATCGACAGCGCCGGACCCGCGACAGGCTAGTCGTCAGGGGGTCAGGACCCGGCCACACCGTCTCGACTCCCGCCGGGGCGGTGATCCGCAGCGGGTGCGAGCCGAGGTGTGCGGCCTTACAGTGACCGCGAGGTTCGTACCGAGCTCAGAGGAGACGCACGATGGGCACATCATTCTGGCGACGCACGACGATCGATCCCCCGGTGGCAGAGTTCCCCGAGGGTGAGCACGTGGACATCGTGGTGGTGGGGGCGGGTTTCACCGGTCTGATCACCGCCCTGATCGCGGCCGCCCGGGGCAGCTCCGTGGTGGTGCTGGAGGCCCACACCGTGGGCGCCGGCGCCAGCGGTTCGACCACGGCCAAGGTCTCGGTCCTGCAGGGGACCCGGTTGTCGACGATCCGCTCGCACCACGGACTCGAGACCGCCCGCGCCTACGCGGAGGCCAACCAGTACGGCCTGGACTGGTGGGCGGAGTTCTGCGGGTCCCACGGGGTGGACGTGCAGCGGCCCCGGGCGGTGACCTTCTCGCGCAGCCTCAAGGGGACCAGCACCCTGCGGTCGGAGAAGCGCACCCTCGACGCCCTCGGCCTGCCCGCCCGGTGGTACGACCGGATCGACGTGCCGTTCCCCGCCCGGGCGGCCGTGGAGCTGCCCGACCAGATGCAGCTCGACCCCGTCGAGGCGCTCGCGGCGCTGGTCCGCGCCACGACGGCGCTCGGTGTCCGGATCATCGAACACTCCCGCGTGACGGGACTGGATGTGCGGGGCGACGACGGGGACGCCCACGTGGAGGTGCGCAGCGACGGCGGCACCTGCACGGCGCGGGACGTCGTGTTGGCCACCGCGTCCCCGGCACTGGACCGTGGCCCCACCGTGGCGTCGATGGAGGCCGAGCGGTCCTACCTGTGCGCGTTCGAGTACCCCGGTGGTCTGCAGGAGGGGATGTACGGCTCTGTCGAGAGCCCGGTCCGTTCCCTGCGGACGGTGCCCGTGGGCGACCGCGAGGTCCTGCTCGTGGGCGGAAACGGTCACCGCACCGGAACGGCCGCGGGCACCGAATCCAAGATCGACTCGCTGCGCGAGTACGCCGCGAAGCACTTCCCCGGTGCCGAGTTCACCCACGGCTGGTCCGCGCAGGACTTCCACCCGGTCACGCTGCTGCCCAAGTCCGGCCCCATGCCGTGGGGGAAGGGTCGGGTGCACTTCGCCGGCGGGTACAGCAAGTGGGGACTCACGGGCGCACCGGCGGCGGCGGGCATCATGGTGGACCGGCTCAGCGGGCGTGATCCACGGGTCTCCTTTGGCAAGCCCTCGGTCACGGGAGTCCTGCGTACCGCGGTCTCGCTGTACGCGGACCTCCCGGTGCAGCTCGCGGCCACCGCCGCTCAGGCGACCGTGTGTCCTCCTCGGCCGACCCTCCGGCCGATCGGCGAGGCGACCGGGGACGACGGCCAGACCTGCAAGGTCGGGCTCCTGTGCCCGCACATGGGCGCCGCGCTGAGTTGGAACGAGGCCGAGCGGTCGTGGGACTGCCCGTGGCACGGTTCGCGGTTCTCGGCGTGCGGCGAACTGATCGAGGGGCCGGCGACCCGGGATCTCAAGCGCTACGACGAGACCTGACACGGCTGCCGGACTGGACGACCGTCCAGTGTCCTGGTGGGTGTAAGAGGGCCGCCCGAGAGCGAGGAACGCCCCGGCCTGACCCCTGACGGGTCGAGCCGGGGCGTAGCCCTGTCATCTGCCTCAGGCCGGGGGCATCATGACCCCGTCGATGGCGTGGATGACGCCGTTGGTGGCGGGCACGTCGGTCTGGATGACGGTGATGCGGTTACCCGCGCCGTCCACCAGGGTGACGGTCTCGCCCTCGACCTCGACGGTGAACTCGGCGCCCTGGAGGGTCTCGACCATCTCGCCGTCCATCCCCATGACGTCCTCGGCCATGACCTCGCCGTCGATCACGTGGAACTGCAGGATCTGGGCCAGGTCACCGGTGGGATCGGCGAGGAGCTCGTCGAGCTGGCCATCCGGCAGCGCCGCGAAGGCCTCGTCGGTCGGAGCGAACACCGTGAAGGGGCCGGGACCCTCGAGGGTCTCCACCAGGCCGGCGGCCTCGAGCGCCTGGGTGAGGGTGGTGAAGTCGTCCGCGGCCATCGCGGTCTCGACGATGTTGCCGGTGGCCGCCGGCTCCTCCGTCATCTCCTCCTCGGTCATCTCCTCGGTGGTCGTCTCCGTGGTCATCACGGTCTCTTCAGTGGTGGTGGTGTCGTCGGCCGTGTCGTCCGTGCCGCACGCTCCCATAAACACTGCGAGGCCGATGGCTCCCGTTACTGCGATCGTCCGCTTCATGAGCAACCTTTCGTCTTGGGTCGGGGGTAACCCCAGTGTGGGGGGATGCCGAGGTAAGAAGAAACCGGTGAGACCGGATTGTTGTAGTGGAGTTAACCTCGACGACGTCTGACCGATCCCACCCGGCGCCTCGTCGGCGCGCGCGACCGGTCGGCTCCGTGACACCCTGAGGTCGTGCAGACCCCGGTACCTGACTATCTACTCGAGATCCGCGACCTGTGTTCGACGGGCGCGGACGGTCGGCTCGCCGATTACATACCCGAGCTGGCCGCGGTGGACCCGGACCGGTTCGCCGTGGCCGCGTGCACCATGGACGGCGTCGTCTACACCGCCGGTGACGCGGACGCCGAGTTCACCATCCAGTCGATGAGCAAGCCGTTCGCCTACGCACTGGCACTGCGCGACCGCGGGATCGAGGCGGTTCTGGAGAAGGTGGCCGTGGAGCCGTCCGGCGACGCGTTCAACCAGATCTCCCTGGAGAGGGTCAGCGGCAGGCCACGGAACCCGATGATCAACATCGGAGCCATCACCACCCACACCCTCGTCGGGCCGGTCGGTGCGAGCGAGGACGAGCGTGACGAGGCGCTGGCCGCCGGGTTGTCGTCGTTCGCCGGCCGGAGCCTGGAGGTGGACGCGTCCGTCATGAACTCCGAGCTGCGCACGGCGTTCCGGAACCGGGCGATGGCCAACCTGGTCCGGGCCAGCGGGATCATTGAAGGCGACCCCGACGAGGCCGTGCGCGGTTACACCCGCCAGTGCGCCTACCGGGTGACCGTCCGCGACCTGGCGGTGATGGCCGTGACCCTGGCGACCGGCGGGGTCAACCCCGTCACCCGTGAGCGTGTCGTCTCCGCGCCCGTGGCACGGCAGGTGCTGGCGGTCATGGCCACGTGCGGGATGTACGACGCGGCCGGCGACTGGATGTCCACCGTCGGGATCCCCGCGAAGAGCGGGGTGTCCGGCGGGATCTTCGGCGCCCTGCCCGGCCAGGTGGGGCTCGGGGTCTTCTCCCCACGGCTCGACGAACACGGCCACAGTGTCGAGGGGGTCCGGACATTCGAGCGGCTCTCGCGCGATCTGGAACTCCACCTGATGAACACCACGGTCACCGAGGTGGAGGCCGTCCGCTCGGTGCGGTTCGACGAGATCACCGGTAGGCGCACCTTCCGCCTCCAGGGGCCCATGACCTTCGCGAGCGCCGAGCAGGTGTTGCGCCGGCTGGCGGAGATCCCGCCGGGTGACGGTGAGGTGACCCTCGACCTGAGTCGGGTCTCCTCGGTCAACGCGAGCGCGCGCCGCATGCTGCTCGAGTCCATGCGGCGGCTCTCGTTGGACGGGCACCAGGTGGGGCTCGCGGATCCCGGACGCCGTCTCCCTGACCCAGATTTCGGTGACGGGTCCCGGCCGGTCACCCGGCGGGCGGCCCGCTGACGCGTCGTCGGGCCGGGGTCACGCTCCCACGTCGGCGTCGGACAGTGCGATGCGGACGGTGTCCGGAGCGGTCCTCATCGAGTATTCGAACGCCGCCACCCGGCGGGTACTGCTCATGAAGTGGGCGCCCAGCCCCGCGAGGTCGACGGCCGTCGGCAGGATCGGGACCACCGTGGTGCCCCTCGCGCGGACGGTCGCGATCTCGGCGGCCAGTCCCGCCGACATCGGCCGTCGGATCAGGCGGTGTTCGATCCGGCCGCCGGGACCGGGCACGCGGACGCCGGGCGCCGAGGCCATGGGCGCGATGACGTAGACCAGGTCCGCGTCCTCGGGCGCGAGCAGATCCACGGACGCGGTCGAA